>JACVJG010000257.1 GCA_015711875.1 Candidatus Solincola jinzensis
GGCCGGCGCCCTGGGGCGCAAGCCGCGGGAGGTGGCCGAGACCCTGGCCCGCCTCATCGAGGAGAGGTCCTGCCATCACTCAGGCGCAGTCCTGCGCGCGGTGGAGGTGGCGGGTCCCGGCTTCATAAACTTCACACTGCAGAGCGACCGCGTGTTCTCCGAGCTGGTGAGGGTGGCGAGCGAGGGGGATACTTATGGCCGCTGGGAACTGGGGGAGGGCAGGCGCGTAAACGTGGAGTTCGTATCCGCCAATCCCGTGGGACCCCTGCATGTGGGGCACGGGCGCTGGGCGGCGCTGGGCGACGCTCTGTGCAATCTCCTGGAGGCGGTGGGCTACAAAGTCGACCGCGAGTTCTATCTCAACGATTTCGGCACCCAGATGGAGGTTTTCGCCGCCTCGGTGGAGGCGCGTTACCTCGAGCTCCTGGGATGTCCCTGCGAGTTCCCCGCCGAAGGCTACCAGGGTTCCTATGTCGTGGATATCGCCAGGGAGATCCTGGAAGAGGACGGCGGCCGCCTCGCCGATGCCCCCCCGCAATCGCGCCGCGCGGAGCTGGGCGAGCGGGCTTACGGCATCGCCCTCGCGCATATCCGTAGGAGCATGGAGGCGTTCGGCGTGCGCTTCGACATATGGTTCAGCGAGCGCGAGCTGCAACGCAGCGGCGCGGTGCGCGAGGCGGTGGACAGGCTGCTCGCGCGGGGCCTCGCCTACGAGCGGGACGGTGCGGTATGGATGGCCACCTCGCGCTTCGGTGACGACAAGGACCGCGTGCTGGTGCGCAGCAACGGCGCGCCCACCTATTTCGCCGCCGACATCGCCTACCACCTCAACAAGATGGAGCGCGGCTACGACCACCTCATAAACATCTGGGGGGCCGACCATCACGGCTACGTGCGGCGCATGCAGGCGGCCATGGAGGCCAACGGGTATCCGGACCGCCTGGAGGTCATCCTCGGACAACTGGTGAACCTCAAGCGAGGCGGCGAGCCGGTGCGCATGTCCAAGCGCACGGGGGAGATGATAACCTTCGACGAGTTGTTGGAAGAAGTTGGCAAAGACGCCGCGCGCTACCTCTTCCTCACCCGCAGCCAGGACACCGCCCTGGATTTCGACATCCAGCTCGCGGTGGAGCAGAGCATGGAGAACCCGGTCTATTACGTTCAGTACGCCCACGCGCGCATCTGCAGCATCCTGCGCTACGGCGAGGGGTGCGGGGTCCAGCTCTCCGAGGAGACCCCGGACCTGGAGACCCTGCGCCTGCTCGCATCCGAGGAAGAGTGGGAGCTGGCGATGAAGCTCTTCGAGTTCGAGGAGCTGGTCCGCGACGCGGCCCTGGCGCGCGCTCCCCATCGCCTCACCCGCTATCTGGAGGAACTGGCGGCCGCCTTTCACGTCTTCTATAACCGCCACCGCGTGATCAGCGACGACGCGGCGCTTACCTCCGCCCGCCTCTTTCTCTGTCGCTGCGTGCTGCAGGTGCTGCGCAACGGGCTTTCACTGCTGGGGGTCTCTGCGCCCGAGCGCATGTAGGGGCTCTGGCGTCTCGGGGCGCTTCTTGCCTTGTTCTTTGTGCGCAAATCGCCAGTGCGCCCATCCTCCTTCAGGCGCCCAAGCGCTCCAGCAGCCATGGCACCGCCTTGTCCATGGCCGCAGCGTTCAGCCTGAGCTTGTGGCCGCCTCCCTTGACGATAAAGAGCTCTTTGGGCTCTCGCGCTGCCTCATAAAGGCGAAAGGCCTCCTCCACCGGGACCATGTCGTCTTCGTCGCCGTGCACGATGAGCAAGGGGGTGGGGGACACATCCGCGACCACGGCGCAGGGGTTGTGGGCCAGCATCTCGCGGTAATATCCCTCCTCATCGGCCGGGAAGCGGGGATCGCGGATGATGCCGATCTCACGTGCGTGGGCTATGAAGGCCGCCATGCCCTCACGGGGGAGGAGGCGCGAGAAGTCGGCGTGAGAGGAGACGGCGGCCACCCCCGCCAGCCCTCTGCGGCGCGCCGCGCAGACTATGCTGACCGCCCCTCCCCCGCTGAAGCCCATGAGGGCCACGCGCCTCGGGTCGCAGCCCTCAAAAGCCCCCCGCGCCGCCTCCGCCTCGCCGAGCACGGCCTCCAGGTCGGCGACCCAGCCTCCGAGCGAGAAGTCGCCTTGTGAGAGGCCAGTCCCCCTGAAATTGAAATACGCCGCCGCGCATCCCGCCATCGCGAACCGCATCGCCAGGGCGGGATAGCCGGGATCGCCGGAAACGGGCTCCCCGCTGGGTATGCCGTGGCAGAGCACCGCAAGGGGCGATTCCTTGCCCTCCCGCGGCAAGAGCACCGTTCCGCGCAGGATCACCCCTCCCGCATCAAGCACCATCTCCCTTTCGCGCATCCTGCCCTCCCCCTTCTCGTGACCTTTTGCCCGACAAGCCAGGTCGGCGTTTGTCCGTGGGCGACTGCCGCCCCCTCCGCCTCGGCGGTTCCGAGGGCTTTTTCCCATCGCAATCGCCCATAAACCCTCTACGCGGCGCATTCATCCCAGCCATCCACGCTCATGCCGTCGTCTGCGGCGGGCAGGCGCCTCCGCCCAAGGGCCAGGCTGGGCTTTGCTCCGCGCCGTCTCTCCAGTTTTCTCCCCCGCCGCCCCATCTTCCTCGAGGGCAGGCGAGGAAGGGCTTGTTCTTCCCGGCTCGACAGGGGGGTTTAATCGCTTGCCTCGCGGGGTAGATATCAATGGGGGTAAAGTGTCGGGTCACGATTGGGGAAAGGCCGGACCTTCCCGGGACGGAAGCCGGCGGGGCCCGGGAGGAAAAGAACGGCACCGGGACGGTGCCTTCTTTTTTCGGGAGAGAGCCGCGTTCCGCCTGCTATTCCCGCCCTGCCTGCGGCAAGCCCTCACCAGCCTGTGAAGAAGGGCGCCCTGCGGGCGAGGTAGAGGATCATGGGCATGATATCCTTCCCTCTCAGCTGCCCCATGCCGCCGCCCGCGGCCGTGATCTCGTCGAAGCGCTCCAGGGCGTCTTTCCTCACCGTGGCGCCGTGGAAGATGACCGGCACCGGGTCGCCGCCATGTATCACCCTGCTATCCCTGGTGGTGGGGGTCGAGTGGTCGGCGGTTACCACCGTTACCAGATCGGGATCGTTCCAGAGGCGCCCGGCTTTCGCCATCGCGCGGTCCATGGCCTCTATCACAGCCGCCTTCGCCGCGGGGTCTCCCCGGTGCGCCGCCTCGTCCGCGTGTTTGGTGTGCACGAACACGAAATCCATCCCTCCCCCCAGCAGACCCTCCGCCGCTGCCAGCTTGGCCTCGAGATCCGGCCCCGCCTCCGCGTCTCCGGTCTTCGACACCCGCATAGACAGCGCCCCGCACATCCCCTCGAAGCAGGGAGTGGAGACCGCGCCGGCCGCTCTCATGCCGTGTCGCGACTCGAAGGCCTCCAGATCCCCCGCGAACGAAGGCCATTTCTCTATCAAGCCCAGGCCTTCGCAGCCCTCCATGCCATGGGCGCGGACGCGCGCCGTCGCCTCCTTGACGAAATCCCTCAACAGCGCCAGCGTCGTCGCCGTCCGTCTGTCCTCCTCCCAGCCTCGAGCCGCCCGCATCTCCCTCACCGGATAGCTGTGGATGAAGGGGTCGGTGGGGGCGACGTGGGGAGAGCCTCCCCTCACCACCGCTATGAACTCGATGCCCCCCATATAGAACACCTCGACCCCTTCGGGCGCGGCGCCTGTGATGTCTTCGGCCAGGGCGCCGCAGGCAGCGCTGAGGGATGCCTCGTCCCCGTCAAGGACATAGGTGTCGCCGCCGCGGCTTTCCATCCTCACCAGGTTAAACATATATAGGGCGTCTCCACGCTCAATCGGAAGCCCTGCCGCCAGGGCGTGGAAGTACGTCCGTCCCGGGTACTCTCCCGGGGCGTACCCGAACATGCTCCAGTGAGCCACCTCGCTGGAGGGGCAAACGCCCGGTCGGAGGGGATACATGAGGGCGCAGGAACCCTCCTTTGCCAGGCGGTCAAGACAAGGGGTGCGCGCCGCCTGCAGCGGGGTCCGCCAGCCCAGCTCGGGATGGGAGATGTCCGCAAGCCCGTCCAGGACCAGGAGAAGCGCCTTCACCACACCACCGCCTTTCGCCCCTCGAGCCGTCTCCTCGCCGCATTCCCCGAGTCGCGCCTCGTATGGCGTATCGCCACGCGTCCGCCGGCTTTCATGGCGACAAAACCCCTCTCACCGCCCCATCATAATCCGCCGCTCCCCCTTCCTTCAGCTCCCCCAGTATGCGCAGCGTTACCGGTAGCAGATACTCCTCGAGATAGGCTCGGAGGGATTCGGCATCGTAATCGACTCCTCCGTCCATGCGACGATAGTTCCCGGACAGCACGCATTCCGGCTGCTCCTCGCCCTCGCGCCAGTTTCCCGCCAGCGAGAGGATGGCTTCCTCGTCGTCGAGGTCCAGCAGGGGCATCTCCAGCTCCACGCCGAAAGCACCCAGGGCTCGACGGTAAGCCGCCACCGCCTCCGCGGTCTGGTTTATCTTCACCCTGCCCCCGTGCCTTAATCTCTCCCCGGCCACCAGGCGCGTCGCGCCCGTGCTCCAGGCGAGGGGGGCGCGGCAGGCATGCAGATACATATGGCAACCAACGCACATATGCCAGGGACCGTAAAGACGGGAGAGCATGGCGTTAGGCCGCCCCACGGTTGCCCTCCACCACCGGGGCGAGCCCACAAAGGCCGCGTCCAACACCTGCACGCCCAGGGGTTCAAGCTCTTTTCGCAGGCGTCCCTCCGCCCGCACCAGCGAAGCCATGTCCCCGAACTCCGTGCCGGTATAAGCGATTACCGGGAGGGCACGGCGAACGCGGCCTTCGCGCGCCAACGCGGCCGCGGCCGCCACGCTGTCCCTGCCCGCCAGCTCCACCAACGCGTCCTCGGGCCCAAGGACCGTCTCCTTGCAGGGAAAAAGCCACGTCTCTGGTTGGAAAAAGCGCTTTAGAAAACCTTCTTCCAATCTTCCCGCCCTTTCGATCGCCATTGCCGGCACCCTGCATTTTACCGCATTTAGAAGCGGCCCAGCCTCCCTCGCGGCATGACGGGCGTCGTTGCCTGTTAAC
>JACVJG010000258.1 GCA_015711875.1 Candidatus Solincola jinzensis
GCGCACCATTACCTCCTCGATGCCCGCCTTGGCGAGTCTTTCCACCATCTCCAGGTCGATCTCCTGGTTCTTCTCCAGGAGGACCTCTTTGGTCCTGGGATGCTTGACCTCATCCAGCGTCACCCTGGCTGCCAGGGAGTTGTTCAACTCCCCCTGCGGGGTCAATACCTTCACCGGTATACCCTTGTCGGTGCCGCAGTCGAACTCCCGCACGATGACCTCCTGGGAGACGTCCACCAAGCGCCGCGTCAGGTATCCGGAGTCGGCGGTGCGTAGGGCGGTGTCGGCAAGTCCCTTCCTGGCCCCGTGGGTGGAGATGAAGTACTCCAGCACCGTGAGCCCCTCGCGGAAATTGGATTTGATGGGGCGGTCGATGATCTCCCCCTTGGGGTTGGCCACCAGGCCGCGCATGCCCGCGAGCTGGCGGATCTGCTTTATGTTGCCACGCGCCCCGGAGTTGGCCATGAGGAAGATAGGGTTGAAGGTGTCGAAGCTGCGCTCCATGGCCTCGGTGACCTCGTCGGTAGCCTTGGTCCACAGCTCAACCACCCTCTGGTGGCGCTCGTCATCGGTTATGAGGCCGCGCTTGTAGCTCTCCTCGATCCGCTCCACCTCCGCCTCCGGCTCTTCCAGGATCTTCTCTTTATCCGGGGGCACGGTGATGTCTTTGACGGAAATGGTTATCCCCGCCTTGGTGGCGTAGTGGAAGCCCACACGCTTGATGTTATCGAGGATCTCCGCCGTCTTGACGGTGTCATAGCGACTCGCCACCTCGGTGACGATACGCTGCAACACCGACTTGTTCACCGGCTCGTTGATGAACGGGTAATCGTCGGGGAGGGCGGAGTTGAAGATCACCCTCCCCACCGAGGTGTCATACACCTTGGGCATGCGGCCTTTCTTGCGTATGCGCACCTTGACGGGGGCGTGCAGCTCCACTTCCTTGAACTCGTAGGCCATGATCGCCTCCTCGGGGGAAGCGAAGACCTTTCCCTCTCCTCTCTCCCCTTCCTTGATCACCGTGAGGTAGGAGGCGCCCAGTACCATATCCTGGGTGGGAGTGGTTATGGGGCGCCCATGGGCGGGTGAGAGGATGTTGTGGGCCGAGAGCATGAGGATGCGCGACTCCGCCTGCGCCTCCGCGGAGAGAGGCAGGTGCACGGCCATCTGGTCGCCGTCGAAGTCGGCGTTGAAGGCGGTGCACACCAGAGGGTGGATCTGGATGGCCTTGCCCTCCACCAGCACCGGCTCGAAAGCCTGGATGCCCAGGCGGTGCAGGGTGGGGGCGCGGTTAAGCAGCACGGGATGCTCCTGGATGACCTCGTCAAGCACGTCCCAGACCTCGGGCCGCTGGCGTTCCACCATCCGCTTGGCGCTCTTGATGTTCTGGGCGTATTCCTTATCCACCAGGAGTTTCATCACGAAGGGCTTGAAGAGCTCCAGGGCCATCTGCTTGGGCAGGCCGCACTGGTGCAGCTTGAGGTTGGGGCCCACCACGATCACCGAGCGCCCGGAGTAGTCCACCCTCTTGCCCAGCAGGTTCTGGCGGAAGCGCCCCTGCTTGCCCTTGAGCATGTCGGAGAGGGACTTCAGGGGGCGGTTGCCCGGCCCGGTCACCGCGCGGCCGCGTCGCCCGTTGTCGAAGAGGGCGTCAACCGCCTCCTGCAGCATCCTCTTCTCGTTGTTGACGATGATCTCGGGCGCGCCGAGATCCAGCAGCCTCTTGAGGCGGTTGTTGCGGTTGATGACCCGGCGGTAGAGATCGTTAAGATCAGAGGTGGCGAATCGGCCGCCGTCGAGCTGCACCATGGGGCGCAGGTCGGGCGGGATCACCGGGATACAGTTCAGTATCATGGAGGTGGGGTCGTTATCGGTGTTGAGGAAAGCGGTGACCACCTTGAGGCGCTTGGTGGCCCGCTGCCTCTTCTGGCCCTTGGAATTCCTGATTATCTCGCGCAACTCCGCCGCCTCGGCTTCCAGGTCCACCTCGGCCAGCATCTCGCGGATGGCCTCCGCCCCCATGCCGCCGCGGAAGTAGTCCCCGTAGCGCTCGCGCATCTCGCGGAAGAGCATCTCGTCGGAGACCAGCTGGCGGTATTCAAGGTTCTTGAACTCCTCGAAGACCCGCCGCAGCTCCTCTATGCGGCGCTTGGCCTTTTCCTCAAGGGACTTTATCTCCTTTTCCAGCTGCTGAGGCTTGAGCCTGGGGACCCGCTCCTCTTCGTCCTCCTCCTCGTACACCTCGGCAGCCTTGCCGTTTTCCTTCTCCTCCTCTTCCCCTTCCTCAAGGGCTGCGGCGCGCAGCTTCTCGATCCGCAAGCGCGTGCTCTCCTCGATCTCGGCGATCTCCTCGTTGAGCTCGTCCTCGAGCATCGGCAGGTCACGCTGCCTCTTCTCCTCGTCCAGAAAGGTCACGATATATGAGGCGAAGTAGAGGATCTTCTCCAGGTCCTTGGGGGCGATGTCCAGCAGGTAGCCCATGCGCGAAGGCACGCCCTTGAAGTACCAGATATGGGCGACGGGGGCCGCCAGCTCGATGTGGCCCATCCTCTCCCGGCGCACGCGGGCGCGGGTCACCTCCACGCCGCAGCGCTCGCAGATGATGCCCTTGAAGCGCACGCGCTTGTACTTGCCGCAATAGCACTCCCAGTCACGCGTGGGGCCGAAGATCTTCTCGCAGAACAGGCCGTCTTTCTCCGGCTTGAGGGTGCGGTAGTTTATGGTCTCCGGTTTCTTCACCTCGCCGTGAGACCACGACCTGATCTGGTCGGGGGTGGCGAGACCGATCTTCAACTTGTCGAAGTCGTTGACGTCCAACAAGGGGTTACCTCCTTAAACCGAACTTCCGTGACCTCTCTCGGCGGGATCAGAACTCCTCGCGCATCTCCTCGTCCCTCTCCCCCTCGCTACGGGTGGAGAGGAGAGCTGCGGAGGCGCTCCTGAGGTCGATGCCCAGGTCGTCAGCGGTGCGCATGAGATCCTCGTCGGTCTCCCGGATCTCTATCTCTTCGCCCGTTTCGGACAGCACCTCCACGTCGAGGCAGAGGGCCTGCATCTCCTTGACCAGCACCTTGAATGATTCGGGGATTCCGGGCTCCGGTATGTTCTCGCCCTTTACGATGGCCTCGTAAACCTTTACCCGGCCCATGACGTCGTCGGATTTCACGGTGAGGAGTTCCTGGAGGGTATAGGCGGATCCGTAAGCCTCCAGGGCCCACACCTCCATCTCCCCGAACCTCTGGCCGCCGAACTGGGCCTTGCCGCCCAGGGGCTGCTGCGTGACCAGCGAATAGGGACCGGTGGAGCGGGCGTGGATCTTGTCGTCCACGAGGTGCAGCAGCTTCATCACGTAGATATAACCTACGGTTATAGGCTGGTCGAAGGGTTCCCCGGTTATTCCGTTGTAAAGGATGGTCTTGCCGGATTCCGGAAGCCCCGCCTCCCTCAACGCCTCCTCGATCTCGTGCTCGCGGGCGCCATCGAAGACGGGGGTGGCCACATAAACCGGGCCTTCCGCCTTGTTCTTGCCCTTCTTGGGCCAGCCCTCGTGCGCCGCCCAGCCGAGGTGGGTCTCGAGGATCTGTCCAATATTCATGCGGGAGGGCACCCCGAGGGGGTTAAGCACCAGGTCCACGGGCGTGCCGTCCTCCATGAAGGGCATGTCCTCTATGGGTAGGATCTTGGATATGACCCCCTTATTGCCATGGCGGCCGGCCAGCTTGTCACCGTCGGAGATCTTTCTCACCTGGGCAACATAGACGCGCACCATCTGGTTCACCCCCGGCGGCAGCTCGTCGCCGGCATCCCGGGAAAAGACCTTGACGTCGATGACCTTTCCCGACTCGCCGTGCGGAACTTTTAGGGAGGTGTTGCGCACCTCGCGGGCCTTCTCGCCGAAGATGGCCCGGAGCAGCCTCTCCTCGGCGGTGAGCTCGGTCTCCCCCTTGGGAGTCACCTTGCCCACCAATATATCCCCCGGGTTTACCTCCGCCCCGATGCGTATGATGCCCATCTCGTCCAGATCCTTCAGCATCTCCTCACTCACGTTGGGGATGTCGCGGGTGATCTCCTCCGGCCCCAGCTTGGTGTCCCGGGCGTCCACCTCGTGCTCCTCGATATGGATGGAGGAGAGCACGTCGTCGTACACCATGCGCTCGGAAACGATTATGGCGTCCTCGTAGTTGTATCCTTCCCAAGGCATGAAGGCGACGAGGAGATTCTTCCCCAGGGCTATCTCCCCGCGGTCGGTGCAAGGGCCATCCGCGATGACCTGGCCCTCCACCACCTTGTCTCCCTCGTCCACGATGGGCTTCTGGTTAACGCAGGTGCCCTGGTTGGAGCGGCGGAACTTGGCCACCTTGTACACGTCCACCGTGCCGTTCTTCCTCTTCACCTCTATGCGCCGCGCATCCACGTAGGTAACGGTGCCATCCGCCTTGGCGGTTATGACGTCACCCGTGTCCTTGGCGGCGCGGTACTCCATGCCTGTGCCGATAAGGGGCGCCTCGGAGCGCAGCAGCGGCACCGCCTGGCGCTGCATGTTGGAGCCCATGAGGGCGCGGTTGGCGTCGTCGTGCTCGAGGAAGGGGATGAGAGCCGTGGCCACCGACACGATCTGGCGCGGCGAGACGTCCATGTAATCCACGTCCTCGGGATGGGCCGCCACCACGTTTCCTCCCTTGGTGCGGCAGAGGATGGTGGGGCTCTCGAATCTTCCCCTCTTATCCACGGGGGCGTTGGCCTGGGCGATGACGTATTTCTCCTCCTCGTCGGCGGTGAGATAGACGATCTCGTCCGTCACCCTCCCCTTGACCACCTTGCGGTAGGGGGTCTCGATGAAGCCGAACTCGTTCACCCGCGCATAGGTGGCCAGCGAGCCGATGAGCCCGATGTTGGGACCCTCAGGAGTCTCGATGGGGCACATGCGCCCGTAATGGGAGGGGTGCACGTCACGCACCTCGAAACCGGCTCTCTCGCGTGAGAGGCCTCCCGGCCCCAGGGCGGAAAGACGGCGTTTATGGGTGAGGCCCGCGAGTGGGTTGGTCTGGTCCATGAACTGGGAGAGCTGGCTGGAGCCGAAGAACTCCTTGA
>JACVJG010000259.1 GCA_015711875.1 Candidatus Solincola jinzensis
GAGATATGAGGAGAGGGCGATGATACAGGCGCATAGCACACCCGCTGCAACGTAACTCAAGGGGGGAGTTGCGGTGGCGCATACCGCGACTATCCCCACCGCCAGGATGGCGTTGACGACCACCAGTGCGGGCAGCAGATAGCCGGACGGCTTTCGCCTTGTTCCCGAAGAGGATTCGCTCTTCAGCCCTTGCTTTACATCCATGGCCTTCCTCTGGTCCTCACTCCCTCTTTATCGGCAGGAAATCTTGTATATAAAGAGGGTTTCAAGTCCCCACATTAGGTCGGGGCATGTGAGGCGCCCCGCTTGCCCTAAGCTCCGGAGCCGGGTCTTTATGTCCATGAGGATGACGAAACATCAGGGGTATCGGCGGTTGATTTTGATTCCACTCTTCCAAACGCCTGGGGAACCCGCGGCACACCTCTCGTTGATCTGGAGCTCATCGCGCGCTCCCCCAGAGTCCCGCGGGACCTGTCCTTCCTGGAAAAGGGGATGTGACCACAGACGGCGTCATTCGCTTCAGATTTTGCTTGCCGGCTGCCGGAACGCCGTCGGGATATCAGAGCATCCGTTTAAGCTGGTCGACCATCTCCTGCGGCTGAGGGCTGGCGAGGCGGTGGTACTCCGCGCCCATGGCGTCGGCGATGCGGCGCGCGTGGGACACGAAAGGCCTGCCTTCGCGTGAGCGCGCCGGGAAGACGGAGGTGTCGAATACCACGCAGGAAAGGCCCTCTTCCCGGATCCTCGCCGCCAGCTCCAGGCTTTCCTGTGCCGGATTGTCGGAGAGGTATCCCACGTTCCCCTGGCCGTCGGTGATGAGAACCAGCAGGGGCGTGATATCCGGTTCGCGCTTCATCTCCCGTTTGGCCACCTGCAAGGCCATGGCCAGGCCGTGGTTAAGCGGGGTGGCCCCTCCGGTCGTGAGCTCCTTCACGCGCAGGTTTGCCAGCTGCACGCTGGTAGTGGGGCTGAGCACGAGTTGAGCGCCCTGGTCCCGGAAGGAGATGAGGCCCACGCGGTCCCTTTTGCGATAGGCGTCCGTGAGCAGCATCTCCACCGCTTTTTTCGTCGCCTCTATGCGCTCATTGCACCCCATGCTGGCGCTGGCGTCCACTACGAAGAGCACCAGGTTAGCGACCTTGCGTTTCCTCACTGCGTACCGGAAGTCCTCCCTTCGCACCGAGAAAGGCTGCTCGCTCGACGCCGCTCGTCCCGCCGCGGCTCGCAGGGTGGCGTCGAGTGCCAGATCGCCCGATGACCCCTCGTCGTCCGCGCGGGGCATGCGGTGGCCTATGCGCCTTCCGTTTCCGGAGTCGGTCACCGCGCTCGAGCGTTTCCCTGTGACGGGTCGCGCTGCTCGGGTCGCTATACCCAGCAATAACGGCACTTCCACCTCGCCGGAAGCAGTCGCTGCGCCGCGTTCGGGGCCTTCTGAACACCCCGCCCGTTCGCCATCTCCCGGCGATAGCGTGGCATGGGAATCCGCAGGCTCGGGCCCCGTGGAGGTGTCTTGCAGGGGGAGGGACGATGGCTTACCCCGGCGCTCTATGATGCGGTCCAGGCGCTCCATGTCTTTGAGGCCCTCATCGAAGGGGGTCTTTCTGAGGCGGTGCAGCAACGCCATCTCGGCTGCCTCGCGAACGTGACCGACGCCCACCCTTGCATGTCCATCCAGGGCGGCGAGAGCTCTGGCCGCCTGGTATATCGCGATATCGGCGCGGTGTCCGCATACCCCCATCTCCACCGCGATACAGGCCACCAGTTCCATCATCTCCTCCGGCACCTCGACGGAGCGGACGAGTTCGCGCGCCCTGGCCACGGCTTCGCGCAGCTCCTCCTGGGCTTGTTGGTAGCAGGAGCGCATCAGCTGGGGGTCATCGAGGAAAAGGCGCCGGCGCCGCATGATCTCGACCCGCTCGCGTGGATCGCTTTCCCCGCTCACCTCAACGCAGAGCCCGAAGCGGTCCTCGAGCTGGGGCCTCAGCTCCCCTTCCTCCGGGTTCATGGTCCCGATCATGATGAATCTGGCGGGGTGAGAAAACGACACCCCTTCCCGCTCCACGATGTTCACTCCCATGGCCGCCGCGTCCAGCAGGATGTCCACTATGTGGTCGTCAAGCAGGTTTACCTCGTCCACATAGAGAATGGAGCGGTTCGCTTCCGCCAGCACGCCAGGCTCGAAGTCCTTTATGCCCTCGCGCACGGCGCGCTCCAAGTCGAGGGTCCCGACCACGCGGTCCTCGCTGGCGTTGAGGGGGAGGGTCACCAGCCGCGTTGGACGCGTGGCCACCGCTAGGGGCTCTCCACGTTGCCATCGCTCCAGGCAATCGGAGCACATCCCGTCCTCGTCATGGGGGTCGCACGAGAAAGGGCAGTCGGCGACGACTTCGATTTCTGGCAAAAGTTCCGCCAGAGCGCGGGCGGCGGTGGATTTTGCGGTGCCCCGCTCGCCCTTGATGAGCAGACCACCGATACGGGGCTCTACGGCGTTGATGAGCAGGGCGCGTTTCATCTTCTCCTGCCCCACGATGGCGGAAAAGGGATACAGGACGGAGCCTTGCCTCATCTCACCTTCCTCTCGCCGTTTAGTACAATATATAGTAAAATTTTCGCTATATCAACACGATATATAGTTATGTGAATGAGAATGGGCGTCGTTGGGGGGGCGATGAGCCGGGAGGCGCGGATCGTCCCATTTGGACTTTCTCCGGCCTTGGGCGCGTGAGCGGGCCGTCCATTCAAACCGCGAAGGGGTTATGCCGATATCTTCATTGTCGTCCCGGTATAGCAGCGGAGAGGAGGCGTGCTTATGGAGATATCGGTTTCCAGGGCCGGTGATATGGGCGAGATCGCCGTGGTGCGCGTTTCGGGCGTCATCGATTCCGAGACGGTGGAACGGTTCGGCGAGTCGCTGGAGGAGTTATTCCTGGGCGGCTGCTATAACGTCGTCCTCGACATCGAGGGGCTCTCATATATCAACACCGCCGGCTTGAGCATCATCGCAGACGCCTACAAGAAGTGCAGCCAGAACAAGGGGGCGCTGAAGATACTCAGGGCGGGGGAGGCCATCAAGGAACTCCTGGACGTGGTCCGCTTCACCAAGATCATCGAGATCTACGAGAGCGAAGAGGAGGCCGTGGGTAGCTTCGGGTGATATGGTAGATGTTGGGAGTAAACGCGGGAAAGCATGAAAGCGGCGGCGCCGAAGGCGGGGAGGAGGCAGGATTCTACCGCGTCGGCAGGCTGATATCCTCATCCATGGAGCTTTCGACCCGCCTGGAGCGCGTGGTGGAGCAGGCCATGGAGCTGCTGGGGGCGGAGCGCGGCAGCATAATGCTCTTGGACGAGGAGGAGGGAGAACTGGTGGTCAGGGCGTCGCGCGGCCTGGGGTCCTCGCGCGCCTTCAGAGTCCGCATAGGCGAGGGTATCGCCGGTTGGGTAGCCGCCCACGGAGAGCCCCTGGTGCTTCATGACGTGGTGTCCGATAGCCGTTTCCGCGGCACCGACCCAAGCATCAAGAGCGCGCTGGCCGTTCCTCTCGGCGTGGACGGGAGGATCATCGGCGTTCTCAACATATCCACCGCGGTAAAGCAACGTCGTTTCGACCGCCAGGACCTCGAACACCTGGCGTCTTTCGCGGACATGGCGGCGGTGGCCATCGACAACGCCCGCCTTTACGAGGCCTTGCGCAGGGACCACGAGCGCATCGAAAGGGAATTGCGCATGGCCAGCCGCATCCAGCGCTCCATACTGTCCACCCACGTGCCCTGCGCCTCCATACGTATGGTCTCCAGGCTCATGCCCGCCTCGGCGGTGGGGGGCGACTTCTTCAGCGTCATACCCCTAGACCGCGACTCGCGTTTCTGCTTTTACTGCTCCTCCGAGACGCAGGACCTATGTCAGAGGTTGCGCACGGAGTTCTGTCCCAATAAGTTCGGGCTCATGATCGGGGATGTCGCAAACAAGGGCATGCCGGCGGCATTGATCATGTCCGTGCTCACCACCACCCTATATGAAATAGGGCGGAGGCAGGTGTCCCCCAGCGCCATCCTGGATGAGGCGAACGCCGCTTTCCGCCGGTTTTTCAGCGAGTCGCAATACGGTTTCGCCACCCTTTTCTACGCTTTTTACGACAACACGGACAACACCCTCACCTACTGCAGGGCCGGGCACGAGCCCCCGTTGCTCCTGCGGGCCGGGGACGGGGGGGTGGAATACCTGGAGGGAGAGGGTTTCCCGGTTGGCTTGATGGGCGACGGGGAATACCAGGAGAGAAAGGTGAGGCTGGAAAGGGGCGACCGCGTTCTCCTCTACACCGACGGGCTCACGGGCGCCCTTAACGCCAGGGGAGAGGTCCTGGGCAGGAAACGCCTGCTGGAGCTGGTGGAGGCGCATGCGGGGGAGGATATCGAGGGCTTCCTGGACGCGCTGGCGGACGAGATCATGCTCTTCACCGGGGACGCCCCCCAGCCCGATGACATAGCGGTGATGGTCATGGAGCTGGAGGACCTCTATGACCTCACCATGACGGTGGGCACGGACGTCCGCCAGATCCGGTACGTGATCGATGGGGTTCTGGATACTCTGCAGGGTTTCGAGGGCCTGAGGGATCCCGTCACCCTGCGGTTGTGCCTGGAGGAACTCCTGCATAACGCCATGGAGCACGGAAATCGCTGCGACGTGTCCAAGAAGGTCTACATCACCGTGAAGGCGGAGCCCAGGCGCGCCACTATCCGCGTGCGGGATGAGGGCGAGGGCTTCGATTTTCGGCGCAAGCTGGCGGATCTTAAGGAGCGGGACGACCTCCTCTCGGAACGGGGCCGCGGCCTGCTGATCGTGAGGCACTACGCCGACGAGTTGCGCTTCAACCGCGAGGGCAACGAGGCCACCTTGATCTTCACCGCCTGAGCTGGGCGTATCGCTTTAAAAAGGCGAGCGGAAACAGCTGTCGCAAATACCTCCTCTTCAGTCATCGCGCGCCGCGGGATCGGAATTATTGACAGATTGTCGCATTTTGGACGATCGGATTGATTTATCCACCGCTGCAGCAAAAATACAGAATAGAGATCCCTCGCTTGCAGGCGCTTC
>JACVJG010000260.1 GCA_015711875.1 Candidatus Solincola jinzensis
CTCCTACTGGTTTTCCGGCGCCCAGGTGACCTACGAGGACGGCATCATCGGCCTGCGCCGCGAGGGTGGAGACCGTGACGAGGACCATCCTTTTCGCCGCGGCATGGAGATGTCCCTGGTGGTGCCGCCCTGGTTCCACGCCATGGGCGCCTTCGGATACCTCAACATGCAGCTCATGGCGGGAAACACCCTGGTGGTCTTCCCGCGCTTCGACCCCGAGGAGTTTCTGCGGGCCATCAACAAGTACCGGGTGACCCTTTTCGGGGGAGCGCCCCAGCTCTTCGTGCCCATGGTTGACCATCCCCTCTACGCGGAAACGGACATGTCCGATATCCGCCTGGTGGCTTCAGGCGGGGCGCCCATCCCGCTCAGCCTCATGCGGCGCTTGCTGGATAAATTCCCCGGCGTGGTGTGCGAGGCATACGGCCTCTCGGAGGCCACGGCCATCGTCACCATCACCCCGCCGGAGAGAGGAGCCCTCAAGGTGGGGTCGGTGGGGCTGCCGGTGGCGGACACGGAGGTGAGGATCGTTGACCCGGAGGACCACACCCGGGAGATGGAGCACGGTGAGGTGGGGGAGGTCTGCGTGCGGGGTCCCCAGGTCACCAGGGGTTTCTGGAACAACCCCGAGGAGACGGCTCTCATGTTCAAGGAAGACGGATGGCTTCTCACCGGGGACATGGGCAGGATGGACGAGGACGGTTATCTCTATATCGTGGATCGCAAGAAGGACATGCTTATCTATAAAGGCTACAACGTCTATCCCCGCGACCTCGAGGAGGTGCTCAACGCCCATCCCGCGGTGGCGCAGTCGGCGGTGGTGGGGAAAAAGGACGACCGTTACGGGGAGCTGCCGGTGGCCTTCGTACAGTTGGCGCCCGGCGCCTCGGTGAGCGAGGCGGAGTTGCTGGAATACGCCAACGCCGAGTTGGCGGCGTATAAGAAGATAAGGGCGCTGCGTATCGTGGAGGCGGTGCCCGCCAGCCAGGCGGGAAAGGTGCTGCGGCGGGAATTGCGCGACCTGGCGCAGGAGATGGAGATCCAATAATCTCGCCGCTTGCTGGGCTTCGTCACTAAGGCCCGGGGGCACGGCTTCCCTCAGATCGCCCTGAGCGGCTTCCCCGTCAGCCATGCGTGACGCCGCCGAAAGCGTGGCGGCAGTTCTTCTCGTTTCCCTCAGCTCGCCACGAGCACTTTCCCCGCCAGCGCCTCGGGACGGCAGGATCCTTCCTCGAACACCACCTCGCCGTTTACCAGCACGTATTCAATGCCCGAGGGATACCGCCTGGGTTCCCGGAAGGTGGAATTGTCGCGGATGTTCTCGGGATCGAAGATCACCAGGTCCGCAGCGACGCCTTTCCTGATCACCCCGCGATCCTTGAGCCCAAAGCGCGAGGCGGCCAGACCCGTGCAGCGATGCACCGCGTTTTCCAGGGTATAGAGGCCCAGTTCGCGCACGTAATGCTGGAAGATGCGCGGGAAGGTCCCGTAGGCGGTCTGGGGCGGCGCGCCCCTTTCGGGGAAGAGGACATCCGCCCCCACCGAGAGCTGAGGGTGGTCCTGTCCCTGCAGGAATACCTTTTCCGACCAGGGTTCGGGCGACATCCCCATGATGAAGACCACCGCTCCCTCCTCCTCGATGGTGAGGTCGGCGAGGAAATCGAAGGGATGCTTTCCCGCCTCCCTGGCGAGGTCCACCACCCGCTTCCCCTCCATGCCGCGGTTCTTCTCGCTGCCCACGGAAAGGATGGAGAGCATCTTGTAGCTCAGGCACTTGAGATAGTTGGTGGCCCAGGAACCCGGCTCCCATTGCGGCCAGCGGTCCTTCACCGTCTCCACGTCGCGCCTGATCCGGGCGCGCTCGCCCGGGTCCGCGAGGCGGCGCAGCAGCGCCTCCGTGCCCCCCATGAGCGCCCAGGGGGGATAGAGCTGGGTCACGGTGGTGTTGCCCATGACGTAGGGGATGAAGTCGAGCCCCACGTCCAGGCCTTCCTCCAGGGCGCGGTCCACTACCTGATAGCCCTTCTTCAATTGCGCGTTGGGGACCCCCGGCAGGGGGACGAGCTTGTTGATCTTTTCCAGTACGCCCACGATCTCGTAGAGGACGTCACCGAGGCGCCCCAGGTCCGGAACAGCCATGAAATGGCTGACCTGCAGGGCGGAACCGCTGCGGCGCGCTATCTCCACCGCCTCCTCCACGGTGCGGGCGAAGGCGGCGGTGAGGCTGCGCACGTGGGTGACGTAACGCCCGCCGAATTCGCTCGATACCCTGGCCAGCTCCACCAGCTCGTCGGTGTGGGCGTACATGCCGGGAAAATATGTCAATCCGGTGGAAAAGCCGCGGCAGCCGTCCTCCATATCCCGACGCACCAGCTCCTTCATGGCCGCCAGCTCCTCCTCGCCGCAGAAGCGGGCGTTCTCGCCCATCACCGCGATGCGGATGGGCCCGTGGGCGGAGAGGGGCACGAAGTTTATGGGAAGCCCGCGCTTCTCCAGCCATGAAAAGAACTCTCCGCTGGTCTCCCATTCCGGCTGGAATTCTCTGGAAACCCCCATGGTCTGCAGGGTGGAGCGGAAAAGGCCGTCGTGCTCGCGCGGCCAGGGCGCCGGCGACCAGCCGCAATTGGAGACCACGCTGGTGGTGATGCCCTGGCGTAGGTAGGGCTCGAAGAGTTCCTTGAAGTCGTCCCGTATCACGTAGAGATCATTGTGAGAGTGGATGTCGATGAAACCGGGAGATACCAGCTTTCCCGCGGCGTCGATCACCCTGGTAGCCTCAGCCTCTGGGAGGTTTCCCACCTCCTCGATACGACCCTTCTTTACCGCCACGTCCGCCTTTCTGGCGGCGGCACCCGTGCCGTCCACCACCTCCGCTCCCCTGATGAGCACGTCCAGCATCTCCCCCTCCTCGCTTTTCCGCATCGCCGTTGTTCGCTTTGCTCGAAGCTCGATCAGAGTTATTAGGAGGAAGCGCCGGATGTGGCGCGCATCCTCCGCCGACCCCTTACGATGATTTTAGCACCCGCCGGTGCGGTTGGCGGATAGCCACGCGGGGGCCGCCTCAGGTGGTTCTTATAGATTTTAATACTGCTTAAAGCGTTTTTCTTGCACCCACGCGGTAGCCGCCTCAAGGGGTTTTAGTCGATATTCGGGTAAGGGAAAGACCACTATAGTGGGTTGCCGCGTGGCTGTACTTGAGGTGGTCTCGAACGAAGCCGCGGATGACCGCAATGCGGAAGGCATCGGCGGCATGGCGCTGCTTCTTGCGGGCTGGGTTCTCATAGAGGCGCGATCCCGCCGTTTCCCGGAAGGAGCCATTCTGCGGAACGATCCAGGGAGAGCCGCGGCTACGGCCCTAGCCCCATAGGGCAGGCAGGGTCTTCCCGAGCGTTTACGCCAACGCTATGTGGCTAAAGCCGCGGCGCGTGGCCCGCTCTTCGCCGGTGGATGGAATGGCGATCGCAGATCTGAGCCTGTCGAGACAGGAAGGCTGAGCTTAAACACAAGCATATCGTGCGGGAGATGGACTGGCACGGTAGCGCCCGCGTGGCCGAGCCGCGAGAACTCCTGGCCGTGCATGCCTCACAGGTTGTCCTTGACGAACTCGATCAAGGGGCGGATGACCTCGTTCTCCCGGCGCTGCGGCGCGCTGGCGCAGGCGGTGAGGACGTCCATGTGGTTGTAGCCCTTGATGAGCTCGCGCTCGCCGGGGATGGGAAGGAACATGAAGGTGCCGCCGCTCAGCACTCCCTGCTCGGCGATGAACTCTATTTTAGGCATCCCCTCCAGCGCGTCGCCGTGGAAGAAGTTTATGCCGTAATCCTTACCGAAAGGGAAGAGGGCGGCCACGATGTCCGCCACCAGGCGGGTGGAGAAGTACCACTCCGTGAGGTTTAGGGGCCCCTTGAAGATGACCCTCGCCACGTCCCGGATATCGCTGACCTCGTTCTCCACGGTGGTGTAATCGAAGGCGCCTTCCTTGTCCTGGTACAGAGGATCCTCAGCTCCTCCCACCTCGTCGAAGTTCACCCAGCGGTAGAGAGGTCCCTTGCCCAGTTGGAAAGGCGAAGGGCCGGCGTCGTTGGCGATGAAGTAAGGGCCCTTGCCCAGCATGGAACCCACCAGGTCGGAAAGGAGGGGGATGCTCATGATGAGGTCGTTCTGGGGGAATTCCTTCTTCACCACCGTGCCGCCCTCGAGGAAGCCCATGCTGTTCTGGATCATTCCCAGGGGGGCGAAGTTGTCGTCGAAGACGATGCCCAGCATGGCCTCGTTGGTGTAGCGGAAATCGGTTATCTGGGGCACTCCGTCCATGAAGGTCTGCAGGTCCCGGGAGTGCAGGAAACGCAGCAGGATATGGGCGGAGTCGGAGAAGGGAACCTCGCGCATCACCGTGCACTCGGAGTCGGGATCGTAATACGCCAGCATGGCCACCGCCTCCAGGAGGCTCATGGCCTCAGCGTTGATCATGGGGAAGGGGAGGATGCGGTTGGAGTTGGGGTCCTCGCGCAACGCCTTTACCAGCGTGCCGTATGCTCCCGCCGACATATTGCTTACCAAATCCTGGATGCACTGGGGAAGCTGCTTCAGGATGGGGTCCACCATGACGCTCACCGGAGTCACGGTGGTGTCGAAGCCGAAGAGGCCGGCGCAGTTGTTGAAACCCGCGTCCTCCAGGGTGAGGGGGTCGCCGTCGCGGTCCCATCCCGCGAACATAGAGGTCATGATGCCGCCCAGGGAATGGCCGCCCACGAAGACCTTCTCTTTCCTCACCGCGGGGTCGGGCACCATGGTCTCTATGACCTTGAAGACGTCCTCGGTGGCTAGGGCCAGCCCGAACTCGGCCAGGAAGGGCACGTCGGGGTCCTTGAGCCATCCCTGGAAGACATGCCCGTTGACCTCCTTGCCCAGGTAGTAATAGTCTATCGCCTTGCGCGCCGCCTCCATGGCGCCGATGTTCCCGGCGTCAAGCTCGCTCTCGAGGTGATTGGCCACCGAGAGGTCTTCCAGGGTGTTGGGGCGGCGCTCCACCGCCCAGATCTCCAGGTTCAAGCCGTCCTGCACCATGGCCATATAGACCAC
>JACVJG010000261.1 GCA_015711875.1 Candidatus Solincola jinzensis
GGGCCAAACGACGAGGTCAAGGCGAGCCTGGAACCGATGGTCCAGGGCCTGAAAGCGGGGGTCGATAAGGATGCTCTCGCGGAATCGATAGCGAATTGCCTGAGATCGATACTGCGTGGAAAACATGGCTCCGCAACCGCATCGTAACTGCGAGACGACGCATGAAGTGAAGGCCCCGGGAAACCGGGGCCCTCGTTACCAGGCGCCGTGGCGGATGGCCCAGGGAGAGTAGCCGATGGAGTCGTGGGCCCAGGCGTCGTTGTTGCCGAAAATGGCCCGCTTAATGACTGTGGCCAGCGATTGGCAATACGCATGATATCAACCCCTTGTCCTATAATGATCCTATGAGAAAGAGCAGAGTATACGTGGATACCTCCGTTATCGGGGGATGTTGTGACCCGGAATTCCAGGAGTGGTCAAACGGCCTTCTTGAGGATTTCGAGGCGGGTAGATATGGCCTTCTCCTTTCATCGCTTACGGATGCAGAGATAGAGGAAGCACCGGAAGAGGTAAAGGACGTCTACCTCAGGTTCCGGGAGCTGGCGCAGGAGATTTTGGACCTGACCGACGAGGCAATCGCTCTGGCCGACGAATACCTGCGCCACGGCATAGTCCCGGAGAGTTTCGTGGATTACGCAAGGCACATCGCTATCGCGACCGTAGCGGCAGCAGATATCCTGGTAAGCTGGAACTTCAAACACATCGTCAGGTACGAAAAGATCCAAAAATTCAACGCCGTTAACCCCGAGATGGGGTATAAACCCATATCGATCCATTCTCCAAGGGAGGTCACCACCTATGTCCGTTAAGGCTGTAGAGATGGTCCGCAAGATAAGGGACCGGCACTATAATGAAACCAAGGATCTATCCAAAGAGGAACAGAAGGAGCTGATCAAAGAGAAGTCCAAGAGACTGCAGGCGAGGTATAAAGCCGCCAAGGAGAAGGCAGCCCCCTAGTAAGGGCACCTGCTCTTTCCGAGGATACCAGTCCACGCCGCTTAGCGGGGAAAGCCATTATAGAACAAAGCCAGGCATAAAGCCCGGCTTTCTTCGCTTTGGTGGGCGTTGAGGCCCATGGAAGACTTTGCCCCACTTGTAGTCCTCGGTGATATGAGATGGACAAAGGGCCCGTGGGGGCCCAGGTGATCGTTGGGCGTTAAGTGATTTGGAGGACTTATCTCCACTTGTGGTCCTTGAGGAGATGGTATTAACGCTGTCATCAAAATATATGGGCCTCGGGTAACGATGTGAACGGGAAGAAAGAGATTGAGCCAGAGATCATCAAGGATATATAATGTATATACGATGTAGCACCATAAAGGAGGTCGAAATGGTCAAGAGGATGACCAGGCACGGAAACAGCATGGCCCTGGTGATAGACAAGCCCATACTCGATCTGCTCAACATAGACGCCGACACGCCGCTTGACATAACCACCGACGGAGAGGAGCTGATCATCACCCCCATACGCGACAAGAAGCGCCGCCAAGCATTCGAGGCAGCCCTGGAGAAGACCAACCGCAGGTACGGCAGGATGCTCAAGAACCTGGCGGACTAGATGGCCGCACCCTTGTTCCTCACCCTCGCCGAGGTGTTGGAAATACATCAGGACCAGTTGCGCCTCTATGGTGGCCGCTCCGGTATAAGGGATCTCGATCTTTTAAAATCAGCCATGGCCATGCCCCAAGCGGGCATGGGGGAAGAGTATTTCCACGCGGATATCATGGAGATGGCTGCCGCCTACCTCTTTCACATCGTACGCAACCACCCTTTCATCGACGGCAACAAGAGGACCGGGATCGTCGCGGCTCTGGTGTTTCTGGAGCTGAACGGGATCGAAATCGAAGCGGAGGAAGAAGGACTCGAACGCCTTGTCAGGAGAGTCGCTGAAAGTGGCGCCGATAAGAACGATATCGCTGGATTCCTGCGGTCGAGGGCAAGGTAATCATTGCTGCTGCTCCATAAATATCGTTCACTAACCCACGCTCCCACCTAGAACAAGACGGGCGCGGAGCCCGGCTTCTCTTGCCCTGGTGAGCGTTAAGGGATTTGGAAGACCTTACCTCATTTGCAGTGCGGTGCCCACCGCGTTGGCGGCGTAGGCCCTGGCTTTCCGGACCCGCCAGATGAAGAAGACCCGGCCGAGGCGCGGCGCTTCGCGGCCTCCCTCACAGAGCACGTATCGGCCGGAATCCTCTCCCCGCTGCCGGAAAACAGGCCCGAAGCCCCTAAGCGGAGACGGGATACTTGCGAGATCATGAGCATCGCTAACACGGATGCACTTCTGCGTCTTCAACCCCAAAGTCTAAGCTGAACTCCGGCTTATGCGACTATTGTCGGTGGTGCGCAAAGGAATGTCTGGTGGAAAAAATAACGTGCGACCATACTCGTTTTAGGAAAGTGGTGCATACGCTGCTTCCGGTGCCTGAAGGATGTCCCCGCAAAGCGATTGAGGCCGACTGGAGATTCGCGAACCCCGTTCTGAATTCATCTTCAACCGGTCTTTGGAGCGCCGGTTCGGCGACCTGGGAAAGGAGGAGAGCTTGTCCTGAAGGGCAGACAAGCCACACATGGGGGTTGATATAATTATGCAAGACAATTAGTCGCGCCCAGGAGGGTGAAGATGGCAAAGAGATTGACTGTGGAAGAAATAGCGGCGAAGATCTTGCCCGTACTAGACAAGCACGATGTGTCTAGGGCTTCCATCTTCGGCTCTATCGCGAGGGATGAAGGCGATGAAAAGAGTGACGTTGATATCCTCGTCGAGCTGCGGGGGGAGAAGAGCCTGCTCGACCTGGCCGGTCTGAAGATAGAGCTGGAAGCGATACTGGGGAGGGGCGTGGATGTGTTGACCTATGAGTCTCTTCACCCGCTCCTCAAGGACAGGATAATGAGTGAGCAGAAGGTAATCCTGTGAAGAAAGACCCGCAGGTATTCGTGGATCATATCCTGGAATGCATCGGGCTCATCGAAGACTATCTCCGCGGCAAGACGCTGGAGGATTTTCTGGGATCGGTACAACTTCAGGACGCGGTGATACGAAGGGTCGAGATAATCGGTGAGGCCGCGAAGAATCTCCCACAGGACTTCAAGGAGAAGCACCCCGACATCCCCTGGAAGGAGATGGCGGGCATGCGCGATATCATCGCCCATGAATATTTCGGAGTTGATCTCAAACTCACCTGGAGGGTGGCCACCGAGGATCTATTGGGGCTGAAGGCTAAGCTTGAGGGGCAAAGATAGCCGCGTTGAATATTATGCTCTTGTAGGCTGTTCAAGTTGCAGTAGGAAAAGCCGGGCGCGGAGCCCGGCTTCTCTTGCTCTGGTGGGCGTTAAGGGATTTGAACCCGTGAACTCCTGTGTGCAGGTTCAGGTCGATACCCGTTGATCCAAGACCCGGAGCGCGAAGGCTGTCGCGCGGGTGCCGCCCTGTCAGTGAGGAAAGAAAAGGTATTAATAGGCATGTTCACGACCATATTAGAACTTGATCGACTCTTGCTGCAGTGGTAGGAAATATTCCTCTTCAGATAATCGTTCTTGTCCGATGTGCATAATAGCAATAGAATCAAGCAAGAGCAGCGAGAGGTCGTGGCACCAAAAAATCCATTGGGGTTTTATGGACGGGCGCGGAACGCCGAGAAGACGTGCCGTGCCGGGATGGGCCGCGCCAGAGAACGCCATACTGGAAATAATGGAGAATCGTGAGCGCGAAGATGCCTAAGAGCGCAGGGGCTGCGAAGAAGAAGGGCAGGCCCTACAGGGGTTTGCAGGAGGGCGAGCGCAGGGAGGAGCGCAGGGAAAGGCTGATAGCCGCCGGGCTGGAGCTCTTCGCCACCAAAGGATTCACGAGAACCCCCATAGAGTATATCTGCGAGGTATCCCACGTGACCACGCGCCATTTCTACGAGCTTTTCTCGAACAAGGAGGAGCTCCTCAGAGCGGTGCTGGAGAGGGTGATGGACCATACCCGGGCCGCGGTGGCCGGCGCGCTGGCGGAGCGGATCGACGACCCGTTGGAGAGGGCGCGCGCTGGGCTGGCAGCTTTCGTCCACTCCTACCTGGACGATCCACGGCATGCCCGCATCGTGCTCGTGGAGACGGTGGGAGTTAGTCCGGAGATGGAAAAGCGCCGGCACGAGCTCATGCACGAGTTCGCGAGCGTCATCGAGGCCGAGGTGAGCGAGCTCGCGAAGCGGGGATCGGTGGCGGCAAGGGACCGCGGCATGGGGTCGCTGGCCATGGCAGGGGCGGTGAACGAGTTGCTGGTGGATTGGGTGTACTCCGATGACCCCCCTCCGGTGCAGAGGGTCATTGACGAGCTGGTGGACCTCTTCGAGGTGGTCTTGCGCGGCATGGAGGTGACCGGGAAGTAAAAGCCACCTTATAAGGACAGCGCGGAGGTTCCCTGCGTGGATTATCGCTTTGGCGAGTGCTTGAAGGTCCTGAACGGCGCAACGAACGGCATGGATGACTTTAGCCCCGGGGTTATCCGTCATCGATAATGGCATGAGGACGCTATTTTTGGGGCCTGCATGACCATGCTTTCATGGCGCATGTGAAGTATTCTGGACTGTATCAAGGGGTGGCATGTACACGTCTTCCCCAGGCGATAGTAGCGCGTGGGAATCCGGGGCATCGTGGCCATACCATTGTCTCGCGGTTTGGTCAGAAGAACTTGTAGCCGACTCCTGTTACCGTCTTGATGAACTCCGGGTTGGAGGAGTCGCGCTCGATCTTTTTGCGCAGGCGGGCGATGTGGGTGTCGATGGTGCGGGAGATCCCGGGATCCTCATAACCCCATAACGCCTTCACGATGTCCTTGCGGGAAAACACCGTGCCTCGGTGGCTGGCCAGCAGCCACAGAAGGTCGAATTCCGTCTGGGTGAGGTTCACCGGCCTTCCGTCCAGGGATATCTCGCGCCGCTTGCGGTCGATCTCCAACCCGCCCACGGAGATGTATTCCTCCTGCTCCGAGGGGTCCCTGACCATGTCGGCGCGGCGCAGGGCAGCCTTCACGCGCGCGATGAGCTCCGCTCCCTTGAAGGGCTTGGTGATATAGTCGTCTCCGCCGATGGC
>JACVJG010000262.1 GCA_015711875.1 Candidatus Solincola jinzensis
GAGATCGACGCCAAGATAGCCGAGGCTGAGGAGCACATCTACAACAAGGTCCCCGACCCCGATGAGCTTCCCTATTACGAGAAGCTCGACGTGTGGAAGTCCATGAAGGTGGTGCTCGAGGCGGTGATACGCTGGGCGCGCCGTTACAGCCGCCTGGCGAGGATCATCGCCGAGAACTTCGAGACCGACCCCAAGCGCAAGGAGGAGCTGCTGCGCATCGCCGAGGTCTGCGAGAAGGTCCCGGCGCGCCCGCCCGAGCACCTGCAGGAGTCTCTGCAGTTCGACCACTTCATCCAGATCGCCTGCCGTTATGAGGCCTGCGAGGGGGCGTGGCCGGCCCGCCCCGACTACTGGCACGGGCCCTTCTACGAAAAGGACGTGAACCAGGACAAGATCCTCACCCGCGAGGAGGCCATCGACCTCACGGGCGAGTTCCTCATCCGCTGCTATGAGGTGGGCTGGTTCTGGCTCATGCTGGCCCGCGACACCCTGCAGGGCATCACCGGCACCTGGGTATGGACCATCGGCGGCGTCAACGAGGACGGCACCGACGCCTGCAACGACATGACCGACTGCCTGCTGGAGGCGGCGCGGCTGGTGCGCGTGGCCAATCCCACCTTCGCCTTCCGTTACCACCCCAACGTGAGGATGTCCACCCTGCGGCAGGTATTCGAGTGCATCCGCCAGGGCCTGGGTTATCCTTCCATGCGCAACGATCCTGTGCTCATCACCAACGCCATGCACTGGCACAAGCATCCTTTGCGGGAGGCGCGCCGCTGGGTCCACCAGGCCTGCATGTCACCCTGCCCGGACACCAAGTGGGGGTGCCAACCCTTCCGCATGGCCAATGCCACCATCATCGCCGCCAAGGCCATCGAGTACGCGCTCTTCGACGGCTACGACAACACCCTGCAGATGCAGTTCGGCCCCCACACCGGGGACGCCTCCAAGTTCGAGTCCTTCGAGGAGCTCTACCAGGCCTGGTATACCCAGATCAAGTGGATGATGGACACGCTGGTGAAGCTGACCAACGGCGGCCGCTACATGGCACAGTACCTGGACCCGAGGCCGCTTCTCTCCGGGCTCTACGAGCGCTGCGTGGATCTGGGCGTGGATTCCTCGCACCCCAGCGAGCGCGGAAACTCCTGGATCACCTTCTTCGCCTGGATGGAGACCGGCGACAGCCTGGCGGCGGTGAAGAAGCTGGTCTTCGACGAGAAAAAATACACCATGGCTCAGCTCATCGAGGCGCTGCGGGCCAACTGGGAGGGCTACGAGGAGATGCGCATGGACTTCGTGCGCGCGCCCAAGTGGGGCAACGACGACGACTACGTGGACCAGATCCACGTGCGCTGCCATCAGGACGTGGCCAAGCACTCCTGGGAGATCAAGGACCCCACCGGCAACCCCTGGCCTCCCCTGCCGGAGAACATCGCCGCCTACGTGACCAACGCCACCAAGGTGTGGGCGCTGCCCAATGGCCGCCGGCTGGGCGACACCCTCTACGACGGCGGCTGCTCCCCGGGAGCGGGGATGGACAAGAAGGGGCCGACGGCGGTGCTGCGCTCGGTGGCCAAGATAGACCACATCGGCGACGTGCGCGCCACCCTGCTCAACCAGAGGCTCTCGCCCCAGCAGCTCGCGGGTGAGAAGGGGTTCCAGATCTGGTATTCCTACATCAAGACCTGGGCGGAGCTGGGCATCGACCACGTGCAGTTCAACATGGTGGACAACGAGACCCTGAAGGCGGCACAGAAGGAGCCCGAGAAGTATCCGGAGCTTATCGTGCGCATCGCCGGCTACAGCGCCCACTTCGTGGACCTGAACAAGAAGACCCAGGACACCATCATCGCCCGCAACGTGCAGGAGCTGGGCGCCTGATGGCGCGGCGGCGATTCCGTTTTCGGCTCGTGAGGCTCGAGAAGGGGGTAGAGCGATGACCGATTGGGAACAGATGCGCCAGCAGTGGATCCAGGGCGCCATCACCAAGGGGCGGAAGGAGATGCCGGACAAGGCCTGCGCCATGTGCAGGAATTTCCGGCAGAACTCGGCCTCGGCGGCAGGTGACGGCTTCTGCGCGGCGATAAAGGACGGGGAGAAGAACAAGGTGGTCTTCGACAACACCGACGCAGCGGACTGCCCCCAGTTCGTGGAGATCGACCGCATGCGCACCGACACCAGCGAGTTCATGTGGGATCCCACTTTCCGTCCCCAGCGGCAATTGAGGGAGAAATAGGGGTCGCGCGAGAAGCGAGGTCGGAGATGATAACCTGCGGCTACTGCGGGTGCCGGGGATGCCTGGCAGAATTCTCCTACGTGGCCCAGGCAGGAGGGACGGGACCCGCCACCCTGAGACGCTGCCCGTCCTGCGGCGAGTTGGTCATCGTGGAGGGCGTGGAGGCGCGCAACGCTCCCCTTCCCGTTCCCACCAGGCTGCGCGGCTTGCATACGGCGCAGGGCTCCAGGCGCGAGGAAAAAGGCAAGGAGGTATGAGGGTATGGTCAAATGTGAGAATTGCGGCTATGAGGGCGTGAAGTCCGAATTCCGCTATCTTTACAACACCACTCTGGACGCTGAGACCGCCTACCGGGAATGCCCGAAATGCTACGGTTGGGTAGTGGTCAACGAGCTGAAGGAGGAACAGGCGGAAAAGGCCCTCGATAAGTCCTAGGTGGCATGGTGAGCGAGAATCATGCGTCGCGTCCGGCGGGCGGGCGGATGCCCTCCCGCCGGGAAGCGGCGAGTGGGGGAATGGATATGGGGCTACAGGCCTTGGTCACCAACATCCAGCGCTATTCCGTGAACGACGGGCCGGGCATCCGCACCACCGTGTTTTTGAAGGGATGCCGTTTGAACTGCGCATGGTGCCATAACCCGGAGTGCATAAACTTCGGCCCCGACATCTACTGGAAGCAGTCGCTGTGCACGCAGTGCGGAAGGTGCTTTTCGGCGTGCGAGAAGGGCGCGGTGCAGCCACCCATCGCCATGGGGGCACAGGACGAGAACGAGCACTATTACAAGATCGACCTCTCGCGCTGCGACCTCTGCATGGCCTGCGTCGAGGCATGCATCTACGGCGCCCTCGCGAAGGTAGGGGAGCCCAAGACGGTGGAGGAGGTCCTGGAGGAGGTGGAGAGGGACATGCCTTTCTACCTCAACTCCGGGGGCGGCATGACGGTTACCGGCGGAGAGCCCACCGCTTTCCCCGACTTCACCCTGGCGCTCCTGAAAGGCGCCAAGGAGAGAGGCATACACACCTGCCTCGACACCAGCGGGTTCTGTGAATGGGAGGTACTGGACAGGCTGCGGCCGTTCGTGGACATCTTCCTCTACGACATCAAATGCCTGAGCGGCAAGCAGCATATCCTGCGCACGGGGGTCAGCAACTCCCCCATCCTCGCCAACCTCACCAGGCTGGCGGAAGCGGGAGAGAACATCATCGTGCGCATCCCGGTCATCCCGGGCTTCAACGATTCCGTGGAGCACATGCAGAAGGTGGCGGAATTCCTCTCCGGGCTTGGGCGGTCCCTGCTCCGGGTGGACCTGCTTCCCTTCCACAACTGGTGCCAGGACAAATACCGCTGGCTGGGCCGTGACTGGCTTTACAAGGACGTCAACAGCCTGGAGGTGAGCGAGGTCGACGACCTGCTGGATGTGCTGGAAGAAAAAGGCATAGTTGTCACCATCGGGGGATAGTATCCTCATGCGGGCATGCAAGGAGGTAAGAGGATGAGTTGTGGAGACTGCAAGTGGTTCTTCCCTCTGGAGGAAGATCCCAACCGCGGGGACTGCGTGCAGCGCGAGTCCGACGGGAAGAGCGAGTATTACACCGCCAAGCCGCACAACGCCAGCGACGCGGAGTGCGAGAAATACGAGGCCAGGTAGCCGGAGGCCTGCCGGGCGCGCCGGCGTTCAGCATGCGGGAATGCGGCATGCCGGCGCGCCTCTTCAAGGCTTGCACATGACTCAGCGAACCTGACCGAGGGGAGGTGACGTGAGTGCTGGTGACATGTGATCGCTGCGGCTACGAGGGCGAGGGCGAGGAGTTCCGCATGATCGGAAACGTGATGTGCTGTGGGCCGCTGGTCTTCCGAGAATGCCCCAGCTGCAAGAACCCCGTTATCTGCGACCGCCAGGAGATGCGTGAGGACATCGAGAACACGGCGCGCGACATCTCGCGCAGGATCGAGGCGGCCATACAGTGCGGGGACGCGGCGCAGGCGCGGGAACTCCTGAAGGAACTCTCCTTCCTCAACCAGTGCCTGAACCTGGACGCCATCAACGACTACGTGAGGGAGAAGAAGCGAGAGGTCAACCGTCTGGAGCGGGCTTCCGCCGCGCCTTGAGAACCAACATGGCGGCTTTTGCCGCCTGAGGCGCGAAGCATCAGCCCCAAAACGTGTGATGCGGGAGG
The DNA here is from genome assembly GCA_015711875.1 of Candidatus Solincola jinzensis. The sequence continues at coordinate 4,415 of JACVJG010000262.1, forward strand.
GGCATATGGTTTTTCCTCACAGGCGCAGGGCTCACCGTTTCGGCTTTCTTGTCGCCGCTTCGCGCCTCCGAGCAGGTGCGGGGCCCCGTCCTGGCATCACCGTTTCGGCGCGAAGCCCACGCAAAGCGCGCGGGAAACGGCGTCGGACAGAGGAAGCCTCCGCGCGGCATCATCCCCGGGCTAAGTGGCAAGCGAGCCTCGCTTGGCGGTTTTATCCTCCCGCCATGTCGCCGGAGACGACGCGCAACAGCTCCCCCTCCGCCTCCAGGAGGAGGTTGCCCTCGTCGTCCACCCCGCGCATGACGCCGCAGATGCTTTCCTCGCTTTTCCCGGGGCGCCCCGCGACCGCGTAAGGCGGGTTCACCGTCACCATGTCTCCCATATAGGCGAGATGCGCGCGATACTCCTCCATCCGCGCCCGCCTTCCGGCCTCCCAAAGCTCCCGCAGACAGCGCAGCGCGGCGCGCAGAAGCTCCGCACGGTCCCACGTCCGCCCCTCCTCCAGCAGCAGGGACGTGGGCGGCAGACCGGCTGGTATCTCCAGCTCGCCCGGAAGATAGCTCACGTTCAGCCCCAGACCCACGATCACCAGCTCCCTGCCCCCCACGGCGATCGACTCGGAAAGGACTC
>JACVJG010000263.1 GCA_015711875.1 Candidatus Solincola jinzensis
GAATGCCTCGTTGTCGCGATCCCTGTGGGGGATACCATGGGGGATAACCTGCGGCAAGGGGAAGAGGGGAAGGAGCCGTTAGAGCCGAGCGGGAACGAAAAGCACGGCTTTTCGGGGATACCTTGCGTCATCCCTGAAAAATGCCGGCGACGCACGGTGAAACTACCGGCCTTTTCGCCCCCTCCCGGCCTCACCGTCGTTGCTCGCGCGCCGCGAAAAACCCCCGCGCCCATGCCGCGACCGGAGAGGCCCTCCCGCGGCGCCAGCACCATCCGCGACCCGCCGGCGCTACGGCGCGGCGAGGTTATCCACCAGGGCCTTGCCAAAGGCCTGGGCTGAGGAGGGGCCGTCCGCGGTCACTACCTTGCCGTCCACCTCCACCGCTTTTCCGGTGTATTCAGCGCCTCCGCGCTCCAGCTCCTCCGCCTCCGAAGGGTAAACCGTCGCTTTCCTGCCGCTCAGTATTCCCGCCCTGGCCAGGATAACCGGGGCGATGCATATGGCGCCCACGGTTAGCCCCGCTTCAAACGCCTCCCTAGCCATCGCCAGGGCGGCGTGGTGGTCGAAAAACACCTCCGCGCCCGCGCCCCCGACGAACACCACCGCTAGGTAGTCCTGCGCCCTCGCCTCGCCGAGGGCCAGATCCGGTCGCACCTCGCCCCCGCCCACGCCCCGGCAGGGCTCGGTGCCGATAGACGCCGTTTTCACGACGTAACCGGCTCCTTCCAGCGCTTTCCTGGTCTCCTCGTATTCCTTATCCTGGAAGTCGCGCGGCGCGATGACCAGGAGCGCTCTCCGTATATCGCCAGCCTGCCCCACCTCCCCTCCGGCCCGATCGCCGCCCCCCGATGGCGAGGCCTGCCGCTCCTCCTTGCCGCCGCACCCGCAGCTCGGCAGGAACAAAAGAGAAGTGATGACGAGTATAACGATAGTTGCCGCGGTCAAGCCCGCTTTGCGCCACATTCCCGATCACCCCCCTCGCTGGGAAACCATTTCCTCATGAGGATTGTATGATAAAGCCCTCTCGGGGTCACCCCGGTCGAGACCGGACATGTGAGAGATCACTCCTTTCTCTTGATTGTTTTGCTTTCACTCAAGGATTATTGAGGAGCCTCTCCTCTTTTCCCTTCTGAGACCTGCCTACGAAAGAGTTACAGCAACAGGCTGAGGCCGTGCGGAAAATCGGGCTGACGGTTATTGCCCCACCCGCTTGTATAACCCACCGTTGTTGATGTCCCTGGGAAGCTCTGCCGGAAAAAGGAAGGATGTTCATTATACCCGTGCAGCCATAGCGGGGAAGCTGCAGGGGGCGGCTAGCATCAGCCACCGCCCTTTTCCTACCCCCATTGCGCACAGAACGAGGCCTTCCGTGCCCTCCCCTGCAAGTGTCGGGAGATCTTACCCCCTTGCGCGCAGAACAGGGTATCGCAGAGGGCGGGGCAGCGGGTGAAAACCTGCCATCCTCGCTTGTGTTATGGAGGACACGGAACAACCCACGGATAGCGTTTTATGTTCTTGTTTCCCCCGCTTGTTCAAGATGGCTCCCCGGTCGGTCAGCGATTGTCCAGGGCCGGATAATGCGTTTGATATTCTATTTTCACCGCGATCTTGCTTACTTTGCTGAAACCCTTATGAAAATTAACCCAGATAAACGTTCGATGTTCTTATTTTTCCCGCGCGTTCAGGATGGAGCGGGCGGCGACGATGCCGGAGGCCGAGGCCTGCACCAGGCCGCGGGTGATGCCGGCTCCATCCCCCACCGCGTAGAGCCCTTTGATGTCGGACTGCAGGTCGGCGCCCAAGCCGGGGCGCGAGGAGTAGAACTTCACCTCCACCCCGTAAAGCAGGGTGTCCCTGGAGTTGAGCCCCGGGCACAGGTGGTCCAGGGCCTCCAGCATCTCAAGGACGTCGCTTATATAGCGGTAGGGCAGGGCGAAGCTCAGGTCCCCCGGGGTGGCGTCGGGGAGGGTGGGGCGCACCGTGGAGCGCGCAATGCGCCTTGCCGTCGAGCGCCTTCCCGCCAGCAGGTCTCCGAGCGCCTGGACGAGGATCCCTTCCCCCAGGAGGTTGGCCAGACGGGCGATGTATTTGCCGTAGGCGATGGGCTCCCGGAAGGGCTCGGTGAAGGTGGTGCTCACCAGGAGGGCGAAGTTGGAGTTCTCGGTGCGGCGCTCGCCGTAGGAATGCCCGTTCACGGTGAGCACGTCCCCGTACCGCTCCACGCACACCTGCCCGTAGGGGTTCATGCAGAAGACGCGCACGCGGTCCTCGAAACGGCGCGTGAAGTAGTGGATCTTGGGCTCGTAGAGGTCGTCGGTGAGCGGCTCCAGCACCGGGGCGGGCACCTCCACCCGCACCCCTATGTCCACCTGGTTGTTCTGCACCGCGATGCCCAGCCTCCGCATCTCCTCCGCCAGCCAGTCCGCCCCCTCCCGTCCGGGGGCGACCACAACGCTGGTAGCCGTGATCTCCTCTCCCTCCGACGTTCGCACTCCCCTCACCGCCCCGCCGTCCACGAGGATGGAGCTGACATGGCAGCCGGTCCTTATATCCACCTTGTTCGCCAGAAAACCCTTCATCCGCACCAGAAGATCCCGGCACCGCTCCGTACCCAGGTGACGGAACGGGCAGGGGGTGAGGATGAGGTTGGAGAGCACGGCCTTCCTTCTCCACTCCTCCACCTTCTCCGCATCGTCCCCGTAAACGCGACGGGGGGCCCCGAACTCCAGGTAGAGCTGGTCCACGCGGTCGATGAGCTCGCGCAGCATGCGCGTGCCCACGTATTCCTCAAGCCAGCCCCCCACGGCGGGGGAGAGGGAGAGCTTGCCGTCGCTGTAGGCCCCTGCGCCGCCCCAGCCCGAGGTGATGGCGCAGGTCTCGCAGCGCCGGCAGGTCCCCGCGCGCGCCGGGCACTCGCGTTTCTCGATGTCCGGGCCCTTCTCTAGCATGAGCACGCGCAAACCGTCCCGCTTCGCCAGCTCGAGGGCTGCGAAGATGCCGGCGGGCCCGGCCCCCACGATGATGACGTCGTATTCTCTCTCCATGATCGTCTCCGATTCTATCATCGGAGGTGTCGCCGGCCCGCATTAGCGGCATCTCCGGTGGCGGCGTTGCCTGTACGGCCTGACGAAGATCAAGGCGAGGCGCGTATATAAGTGCACATCATGTAAACAACAGCCATCGTTATGACGATATATGAAAATACACCGATCGCGGTGGGGCGTTTACGAGATCCGCCTATTAATGCACCGCGCCCGGCTCATGAGCTTCCATAAAGCGAGAAAACACCCATGAGGACGGAAGGACGGAGGATCGACTAGGAGGGGACATGAATTCTATGTCGGCATGCGGAAAATGCGACACCCCGGAGAGGTTTTTCCAGCTTCATACGTGGTTGACCAACGGCGACATCGTGCAGGCCACCAACCATCAGTCGCGCATGGCCATGGTGGAATGCGAGACCGTGGACCCCGTGTTCCGCGAGGTCGGAAAGGCCATCGGCGTCTCCATCGACCATCTGGTCATAAACATCATCGCCCGCGGCACGCAGATGTACATGGATTCCCTCATCCCTCCCGCCGTGAAGGAGATGATGAGGGCGAAGGCCCTGGACGTCAGGGATTTCTCCCAGGGGGTGATGGATATCTGTCATGCCATAGGCTACGGAAGATACCGTTTCCTCGACTACCGTTACGAGAACGACGACCGGGACTTCTGCCGTATAAGCATATACAGGCCCTTTTCCATCCTTGAGACATCGGGGGCCTTCGCGGGGGTCATAGCCTCCTCGGTGGGGGGAGAGCATTCCGTGACCTACGAGGAGGTCGAGCCCGGCTTGTTCGAGCTGACCACCAACTGGACCACCTACCCCGAGGTGCTCAAGGAACGCCTTCAACTCGGGCTTTACAGCCCGGCCAACGGAGATGTCGAACTGGAAAAGTGCCCTGACTGCGGCACACCTCTCTTGCTCTCCTCCATGTGCGACTGGGACCTGGAGAACGGCATCATCACCAACCGGCAGAACGGATACCGCATGACCGTCCTGGGGCCAGGCCTCATGGACACGGTTTTCGAGGCCCTGGAATGGGAGCTGGGGGAGGAGATACCCAGGCTGGTGGTGGACGCCCAGCGCCGTTTCGCTAGGGAGGGCTTCGCGCCCATCGACTTCTCGCTGCCCTTCGAGGAAGTGAGGGCGCACATGGCCGTGCGCGGCCTGGGAAACCTTCGCGAGCACGCCATGGACGCCTCCGGCGCCACCCTGCGCCTTGAGAACTCGTGCATGCGGCTGCCCTTGGTGGGGCTTCTGCAGGGCGGCTTCGAGCAAAAATACGGGGTTGAATCCAGGGTGGACTGGAAGGTCTCCGCGGAAGGCTCCCTGGAAGTAGAGGTGAGTACCTGACCGGCCCGGGCAGCACAAGCAATCGACATTCAGACGCGGTTCCCTTTAACCGGGTCTTAGTGGGCGAATGACGCGGCCGCGTGTCCGGGCAGCCGAGGATATCCGCCGCTATGTCAAGTTCTTCCTCGGACCCCATACACGCTGATCCCACACATAATCCTGCATGAGGAGATCTCTATATGAGGAGATCCTTACGGGGTCTCAACGCGCCTCGCTCCACCGCACAGGAGATTCCAGGTGTCTTCCTCCATGCCGGAAAAGCAGGCCGTGCCGCCCGGCAAGGCTTTCCGCAAACACATTCCCACGGCTCCCCCATAATGCGCGACGCGGTTGGTGTCCAAGCGAAAAAGACGAAGACCACGCGGCACCGGGCTACCATGGATCATATGTTAATGGACAGGGCACTACCCATCCACGCGTTCCCCACCCGAAAGATTAGAGCAGGCAAGCGCGCCTGTGCCCGGCTGCCGTAAGAAGCGGGGGCCGGGTGTGCCCGGCCCCCCATCTATTTTCAACGCGGCCGTGCCGCCGCGCGCTTCTTAGCCGCTCGCCTTAAACATCGGCGTAAACCGAC
>JACVJG010000264.1 GCA_015711875.1 Candidatus Solincola jinzensis
GAGCTGCTCAGCGACGGACAGCTGCAAGTGCTCAAGGAGGTCGCCTCCGCTGTGGGGCTTTCGGAGGCCCAAGCGGAGGGCGTCGTCGACTTCTTGGCGAGGCTGGGCGCCCTCGAGAAGAGGGTCAGGATAACCGATCTGGGCCTCTCCCTGCTCCGCCTGCCCGTGGAGTGAGCCGGCTCATGCTCTAGGCGGGGCCAATCGAGAGGGCAGTAGCCTGAGTAGGGGCCTGAGCAACGAGAGCCCGCCGAACTTCAGGAGCCTCAGCACTTGGAGCGGCCTGCCGTAGAAGCTCAGGTAGGCCTTGTTCAGCAGCCACCTCAGCTTTTGCGCCGTGAACCTCGGGATCCTCATCACGGGCTCCAGCACGGTGTACCTCGACCAATCCCTCGTAAGCAGGAGGCCCTTCCTGCTGGCGTACTCGTAGAGCTCCGTCCCGGGGTAAGGGGTGAGCAGGGAGAACTGGGCGAACGTCGGGTTGAGCCTCTTCGCGAACTCTATCGTCCTCTCTATCGCCCTCACCGTCTCGCCGGGGATGCCTATGATGAAAGAGGCGACGGTGTTGAAGTTAAGCCTCCTCAGCATCGCCAGCGCCCTCCTCGCTGCGGCGAGGCTTATGCCCTTGCGGAGGAAGTCCAGGCTCCGCTGCGACGCCGATTCCACGCCTAGGTAGATGCTGTGGCAGCCCGCGGCCCTCATCTCGCGCGCCGTCCCCTCGTCTATGGTGTCGACGCGGGAGGAGCAGCTCCAGCTCACGTCCAGCCGCTCCCCGCGGATGAGCTCGCATATCTCCCTCGTCCGCCTCCTGCTGAGCGTGAAGGTGTCGTCGAGGATCTCTATCTCCCTCACCCCGTACCCCTCGCGCAGCAGCCTCATCTCCTCCAGCACGTTCTCGGGGCTCCTCCCCCTCCAAGCCCTTCCCATGAGCCTCGAGGAGGAGCAGAAGATGCACCCAAACGGGCAGCCCCTGCTGGTGACCATCGTCGCGAACCTCAGGCCCTTGAACTTATACCTCCGCATCGGGAGCAGGTGGTAGGCCGGCGGGGGTAGCTCGTCCAGGCTCTCGATGAACCCCCTCTCGGCGGTCTCCCTCAGCCTGCCGTCGTCTCGGTAGGCTATGCCCCTGATCCTCCTCAGCTCCTCGCCGGAAGCGAGCTCGGCGAACGTTCGCTCCCCCTCGCCCCTCACCACCACGTCCACCTCGCCGCACTCGCTCAGCGTCTCCCTCGCCGTGAAGCTCGCGTGGGGGCCGCCCAGCGCGACGGTGCAGTTCGGGTTCTCCGCCTTCGCTACCATCGCCACCTCGTAGGCGTCGTAGATCATGGGCGTGGTGGCGGTTATGCCCACCAGCTCGGGGTCGAAGCGCTTGATCTCCCTCCCGACGTCCTCGAGCTCATAGCCCATCGCCAGGGAGTCGACGACCCTGACCTCGTGCCCCTCCGCCTCCAGGTACTTGCGCGACTCGGTGTTGATACGGTGCCGCAGGTCGCGCAGAGGCCTGGGCAGACGGATGATCTCCAGGTGGTCCCGGTAGTGTTTCCTGAGCTCCCCCTCGATAGTGGGATAGGCGAAGGTTATGAAGGACACCCCGCGCGAGGGGTCGAAGCGCCTCATCGCCTTCATCAAGCCCAGAGCCGCAAGCTGGTAGGCATCCTCGTAAGGGAGACGTTCCGACTGGTATTTATGGGCGAAACGGTGGAGCAGGTCCTGGTAACGGTCGAAGAGCTCCCGCACCGCTTCTTCGTCGTCATGCTCGTGTATACGCCTGAAAAGATCCGCCTCTCTCCGGTTCAATCCCTTCAACTTCATCTCCAGGTGAACCTCCTGTGCTGTCTCCTAGAACTCTCTAGAACTGCCGACCTGAAAACCTCTCATCCGATTCCGTCCACGCCACCACGCCTTTTCCTGCCTCGATCGCCGAAGGGCGCCTCCCGCAGGCGCTTACGGCCCTCCTCCCCGGTTTCACCGCGGTCCTCTGTCTTGGCGTGGATGGGTCCCGCTGATGTAAGTCCCTCCGCCCATCACGACACGGATGGCCTCGACCACCTCCGCGGCCGCGTCCTCCTTCGCCACGTATCCAGACGCCCCCCTCGCCATGGCCTCGCCGGCGTAATCGGAGGTCGAGTGCATGGAAAGCACCACCACGCGTGTGTCCGGCCTCATCCTGCCTATGTCCTCGAGCAGGTCCAGTCCGCAACAATCGGGCAAGGTGATATCGAGCAGCACCACGTCCCAATCGCGTTCACGCAACCTTCGCATGGCCTCTTCCCCGTTAGCCGCCTCTCCCGCCATCGCGATATCCGGCTCTCCCTCCATTAACAGGCTCAGCCCTTGCCTTACCATCTGATGATCGTCAACCACCAACACCTCGATCTTTCTCGCCTCCCTTTTCTCCTCCCCTTCCGGGCCGCTCACTGCCATGAATGCCTCTCCCCACGCCGCTGGTGGAAATCGCTACCCCGCGATGCCGCCTCTCGACTTCATTCCGAGGGAGCGGGGGACCCGCTAGAAAGGGCGCCTCAGCGGGGCAGCCGGCAGGGGAAACGCACTTCCTTCCTGACCTCTCTGATGCCGGCGGGATCGAAGCGCATGCGTCCGGAACGTCCGCATCGCGGGCAGAACATCGCCGCGCTCGCGACTCTCGCGCCGCACAGCGGGCATGCCGCCCCCGGATCGGAAAGAAGTGAGCCGGGCTCCCTTTTTCTCTTCCGCATCTTCAGCCCTCTCTCGCGGATCCCCAAGTTTCCGTTTAAACGCTACCGGGAAGGGGTTTGCCTGGATATCGGAGACGCTCCCGACGGGAGGTAAGAAATCGACTCTTTGCGCTGTAGGATTATTCCCACAGAGCCAGGCCTCGATCACGGTTGGCGGGCGAACCGTCCCCGCGGGCGCCGGAAAGGCCTCGCTTTCTCGAAAACCACTGCCGCGCGACGGCGCAGAAGGGGGGCTTAATCCCCTTGCCACGCAGGAAGGACACGGAAACGGCGTCTTTTTCGGAAAAGCGGGCGACCCGTTGAGTTGTAAGAGTTCGATGGCTCGCTCCCGCAGCCGGAGCCGGGCCTTTCCCAGATGTTCCAGGAGTATGCCGTATCCTCTCGACCGCTGGACATCCATCAGCCGGTCCGGCGGAGGCCCTGAGCCATGGGGGTCAGGTTATGAGTCCGTTCTTGAGCGCGTAATAGGTGAGCTCGGCGTTGCTCTCCACGCCCATCTTCTCCAGCACGCGCGCGCGGTAGGTGCTCACCGTCTTCACGCTCAGGCAAAGCTCCCGCGCGATGTCCTTGAGCCTCTTGCCCTCCGCCAGCATGCGCATGACCTGGAACTCGCGATCCGAAAGGCGCTCGTGGGGCGCGCCTAGATAGTCTTCCTCGATGAGCTCCGCCAGCCGCTCCGCCAGGGATGGGCTGACGTACTTGCCCCCTCCCACAACCTTCTTCACCGCGTTCACCAGTTCCTCGGCGGCGCTCTCCTTGCTCACGAAACCGGCCGCCCCCGCCTTGAGAACCCGCGGCGCGTACTGGTCCTCAGGGTGCATGGATAGGATGAGCACCGGCAACTCCGGCCGCATGGCCCTGATATCCTTGAGGGTCTCCAGGCCGCTGCGATCGGGCAGGGATATATCCAGCACCACCACGTCCCAGTCTGAGGCGCCGAGCATGCTCAACAGCCCCGCCGCGGTGTCGGTCTCCCCGATCTCCTTGATCTCCGGCTCCTCGGCCAGGATCATGGTCAAACCCTTCCTGACCACCGGGTGGTCGTCGACTACCAAGACCCTGATCATGCACCTACCCCTTTTCCGCTTTCATCTACCTGGCCTTCCGGCGGATCGTGCAAGGGCACTCTCACCAGCATCACCGTCCCCTTCCCGGGGGCGCCCTCTACCTTTACCTCGCCGCCGAAAAAATGGGCGCGCTCCCTCATGCCCAGTATGCCTAGGGAAGCGGGGTCGAGAGCCTCTTCCTCCCTTATCCCCCGGCCGTCGTCCCTCACTTCCATCTCCACCCAGCCGTCGCCGCCATGGAGGCGCATCTCCACTCTGCTAGCCTTCGCATGCCTGGCCACGTTGGTGAGCGCCTCCTGCGCGATACGGAAAAGGGCGGTGGAAAGGTCTCTTCCCAGGCGGCCTCTCGCCCCTTCGCCAAGCGAGGACCGGAAGGTGCATTCCACCCCCGACATCTCCCCGAACCTTCTCAACTGCCACTCCAGGGCCGCCTCCAGGCCGAGGTCGTCCAGGACGCCGGGGCGCAGGGAGGCGGCGATCTCGCGCACCGCCTTTATGGTGGTGTCCACCACCTCCGCCATGCCCTCCACCTCCCGCAGCAGCTCGGGGCGCTCGGCGAGCTTTTTGCCCAGAAGGGAGAGGTTTATCTTCAGCCCCGTCAAAGCCTGGCCCAGGGTGTCGTGCACCTCGCGTGAGATGTGGCGGCGCTCCTCTTCGCGGATGGACTCCAGGCGCGCGGTAAGGGCACGCAGCCTCTCCGTGGTGACCCGCAACTCCTCCTGGCGCCGCCTGCGCTCTCCGACCTCCTCCTCGAGCCGGCGGTTGACCCGCTCGAGCTCCCGCGTGCGCTCCCTGACCATATCCTCCAGGTTTTTCCTGTACCTGTCCAGCTCGGCCTCCGACCACATGCGCAGCACCGCCATGGCGTAGAGGTCAGCCAACCTGCCCAGGACCTCCAGGTCCCTGTGGTCATAATCGCGCTCGGAATTGGCCACCGCCACCTGTCCCACCAGCGCTCCCCCCAGCAGAGCGGGCACTGAGAGGAAGCGCTCGATGGGTATATGCCCCTCTGGCACCCCCGTGGAGCGCGGGTCGCCGGCGGGATGGTTGGTCAGTAGCGCCTGTCGGTTCTTCAGCACCCACCCCCACAGCCCCTTGAACTCCTTGAAGACGATGGTCTTGTCCTCCATCCCGCACTCCCCCCAGACATCCCTGGTGAGGGTAGGGGAGATCAGATAACCGGTATC
>JACVJG010000265.1 GCA_015711875.1 Candidatus Solincola jinzensis
ACCTTCCCGGGTGGTCCCCTCGGCGAAGATATGACGCAGGGCAGGCTCCTCGACGCCGGGGCATGCTTCCCCCCCTCTCACCAGCTTCTTCCATCCATACAGCTCGCTCAGGGTGATGAAGGTGAAGTCCCTGGCGCGCAGCCCTCCCACGACCCCCGTGACCAGTTCAAGGGTGGCACGGCCTCCGAAATGGAAGAGGATAATACTCCCGTCCCTCGCGGAAGCGACGATCCGCGCCACCCGCTCCTGCACGGAGAGGCCGGTGTTGAGGGCGTCCATGCTGTCGAAGTCCCACATCACCGGGGCAAATCCGGCAGACGCCGCCACGGCGTTAACCCTCGCGTCGATGAAACCGCCGGGGGGGCGGAAGATGGGCAGGCTCTGACCGGTAACGGAGGTTATCACCGCCTGGCAGGCGTTCAGCTCCTCCACGATCTGCTGATCCGTGAGCTTGGTCAGCCAGGGGTGGTTCTGAGTATGGTTGCACACATCCCACCCCAGAGCGTCCATCTCCTTCAGCAGCCCTGGGTTCCGCTGCGCCCAGGATCCGATGACGAAGGCGGAGGCACTGATGCCCTGGGAGGAAAGGAATTCCAGGATGCGGTGATCGAAACCGTAACCGTCGTCGAAGGTGAGCACCACGCGGGGCTGCGAGGACGCGACAGCTCTATCCGCTCCCCCAGGGATCCCGGCAGACCAGGCGAGAGCGCAGGCGGTCAGGATGAGCGCGAAGGCGAGGGCGGGAGGCGCCGCCTTGCCCGCCATCGCTCCCGTAGCGTACCTGTATATCAACGCGCCAGCACCTCGATCACGTCACCGATGGCCCTGCGCGCCACCCTCTCATCGGCACCTCCCGAAAGCACGTAACATACGCGTTCGGGGAAAACCTCCTTGACCTTGCGGGCAAAGGAGGCGTAAAAGCCGTCCCCGAGCTCGAAGGCGCCGTAATCGTCGCGGTGGCCGTCGTGCCCGAAAACGATGAAGAGAAGGTCGTGCTCGAAATCGCGCACAGCATCCAGGGCCTCGTCCACCCCCGCGAGAAAACGCCGGTCATCCGCGTTGTGGGGAAGGGCGATATCTATGTTGCCGTGGCCGCCGCTCTTCCCTATGCCGTATCCGGAATGGAAGTTGACGTGCAGCACCTCGGGATCCGGCCCCAGTATGTCCCTGGTCCCGTCGCCGTAATGGGGATCGATGTCCATGATGGCAAAGCGCCGCAAGCCAGCGACGGCGCGCAGGCGCGTCACCGCCATGGCCACGTCGTTCAGAAAGCAGAAGCCCCAGAAGCCATCGTGGGAAGCGTGGTGCCCCGCCGCCCCCACGAAACAGAAAGACGCCAGCGCCCGGCCCGCCGCCACCTCGGAAGCCCCGGCGATAACCGCCCCCGCCGAGAGCAGGGCGATGTCGTAATAGCCGCTGGCCCTTACCCCCTTGAGGTGGGAGTCGCTGTGCACCTCGGCGGCAAGATCCTCGTCAGCGGGTTCCGGCTCAAGCACACAAACGCCCTCCAGCTCCAACAGACCGCGTGATTCCAGCTCCTGGAAAGCGGGCGCGACGCGGCCCTTCAAGGCGGGATAACCCCTTTCGGAGAAATCGGGGTGGTACACCACCAGCACCCTGCAGGGTTGAACACGATCTCCCGCTGCCTCCGCCAAGCTCATCACCTCCCATCGGCTTGCGCCGTCCCCGGCCGGCAAGTCCGCGAACGCCCTTACAGGGTTGAGTATAAACCATAGACGTTCCCCTACCATCGTCTTCCATCAATCGCGGCCTGCGGCGTTACGGCGGTAAACGGTCAGCTCTGGCGGGGAAGCCACGGCCATACCGCTGTCACCGCCAAGAGGGGAAGACACCGGTATGCAAGTTCGTGGACACGGTCGCTTTCGTGCGGGCGCTTTTGGCGCCACAAAGACCGCCGTGCCGCCATCTTCCCGGAAAAGCGGGCAAATCCAGCAGGGCGAGGCGGGCGGCCCCGCGGATATCGCAGTCGGGGTCCACGGCATTTCGACTGCCTTACTTCCCTGTAGCACGGCAGTGATGGTTGTATTATAATCTCCTCCATTCGGAGAGGATGGGGGTGAAAGCCGGCACCATGACCATGATCGCCTTGTTCCGGCTATCGGGCGCTCCGGCTCGCCCCAAGGCATAAAGGGAGGTAAGAGATGCCCATCTTCGTCATGCTCACCAAGCTTACCGATCAAGGGGCCAACACCGTCAACCGCGATCCCGGCCGCATAAGGGAGGTGAACAGGGACGTGGAGGAGTTGGGGGCCAGGGTGCTGGCGCAGTACGCCCTGCTGGGCGAGTACGATTTCCTGAACATTCTGGAGGCCCCGGACACCGAGACGGTCATGCGCATCTCCCTCAAGCTCGCCTCCCGCGGCACTCTGAGGATTAAGACCATGTCCGCCTTGCCCATCGATGATTTCATCAAGTCGATAAAGTAGGTTCGCGCCTTCTACCGGATATTCCGCTCACGCGAGGGATGGCTCGGCGATGCCACAGGCTGCTTGCCATGCCGCCTCGTTTATTCCTCGCGTGCGAGGGGTAGATATCAATAACGTCGAGGCATATCGTCATTTACCCGTATCGAGGTATCGAGGCTAGGGAAAGGAGAACGGCATGGCTATCTACATCCTCATAAGCCGCCTGACCGACGAGGGATGCGCCACTTTGACCAAGAACCCCGACCGCATCAAGGAAGTCAACAAGGACGTCGAGGCCATGGGGGGGAAGGTGCTGGCGCAGTACGTCATCCTGGGCCAGTACGATTTCATCAACATAGTCGAGGCTCCCAACAACGAGACTATCGGCAAGATCTCGGTGCAGCTCGCCTCGCGGGGAACGGTGCGCATCATGACCCTGCCCGCCATCGACGTGGACACTTTCATCGAGAGCCTGAAGTAAAGCGAATGACGGGTGGCCACCGCAAAGGGGCGCGTGGCGCCCCTTTCTCTTCCGCCGTCATGCTGCGGGCCTGCGGGCGGCCGCGCCGCGCGCGTCGCCCCGCTCCACCCCCATCCCCCTCGGCCTCGAGGGGTTGAAAGGGCACATGTCCAGAGGGCAACGCCGGCAGCCCAGGCGGTGCATGATGACCAAAAATAGGGCCCACGCCGACAGGTAGGCGAGGAGATATCGCTTGGAGATCCTGTACGCGTCCGGCGCGGGCAGGATGAACAGCGCCGGCGCCAGGACCAGGTCCCACAAGAACCCGCCCGCGGTGAGGGGACGCTGGTCGCGCCGCCAGATCAAGGGGGTCACCTTTCCGAAGAGGGTGGAGCAGTACTCCCCGTAATAAGGGCAGCGGGCGCATATGAAGCGGCGGGAAAGCGTGGCGAGGACAAGCCACAGCCCTCCCCACAGCGGCAGCTTTGACCGCCTGCCCCGCCAGAGGGAGCGATACCCCAGAACCACGGCCGGCAACGCCGACGACGTGGTGGCGAAGGAGACCCATGTCGGCCAAGGATTCCTTCCTGTGCAGTTGTCACTCGCTTCCATCTTTTTTCCTCTCCGCTATCCCAGTGGGAGCCCGGAGGCGCGTCTCACTTCCAGAGACCGATGCGGGCAGGCCGCCCGCGAATGACCAAAAGGCTCCCGGGGTGGAAAGCCCATGCGCTCGCGGCACCCTTGGAGGGAAAAGGGCCTTAATCCGTAAAGCGATACTTGATCAGGGCCCAGAGAGCCGGGATGCCGTCGCGCCAGCTTATCTTCTTGCCCTCCTCCATCTCGCGCCCGGTGTACGAGATGGGGACCTCGTAGATCCTTATTCTCTTTTTCAGGATCTTGGCGGTGATCTCCGGCTCGATATCGAATTGGTCCGACTTGAGCTCGATGCCCTCAAGCGCCTCGCGGGTGAACAGTTTGTAACAGGTCTCCATATCTGAAAGGGTGGTGTTGTAAAGGATGTTGGTCACCAGGGCCAGGAAGCGGTTGCCGACGAAATGCCAGAAGAGCATGTTCTTGCGCGGCCCGGTGAAACGCGACCCGTACACCACCTGGGCCTTGCCCTTGAGCACCGGCTCCAGGAGTTTGGGATAATCCTCGGGGTCGTATTCCAGGTCGGCGTCCTGGATGAGGATGAGGTCGCCGGTGGCGGCGGCGAAGCCAGTGCGCACCGCGGCCCCCTTGCCGCGGTTCTCGGGATGATAGATTACCCTGGTCATGGAGTTCTCCTCCATGGCGAGGATGTCCCGGGTGCCGTCGGTGGAGCCGTCGTCCACGATGATTATCTCCCGCTCCAGGTCACCCAGGTCCACCTGCCTGACGCGGCGCAGGATCTCCTTGATGGTGTTGCGCTCGTTGAACACCGGCATGACGATTGATAACTTCATCTCCCGACAACTCCCGTCTCTGAATCCCGTGCTGGTGCTACCATGAAACGCTCCTTTATCCCTGTCCTCCAATGGGCTCAGATATCGCCGTACTTCTCGAGGTAATAGCGCCGGAAGTCCCCGCTTTTTATGGGCTCCCACCACTCGCGGTTATCGCTGTACCACTGCACCGTCTCCCGCAGGCCCTCCATGAAATCGCGGCGGGGGCTCCAACCCAGGGACCTCACCCTGGAGCTGTCCACGGAATAGCGAAGGTCATGGCCCGGCCGGTCGGGGACGTACTCTATGCGCTCCTCACCTACCCCCATGATCTCCAGTATAGCTCTGGTCAGCTCGAGGTTGGTCTTTTCCTGCCCCGCCCCGATGTTATATATGCCCCCGGCCTCTCCCTTCCTCAAGACCAGGTCTATGGCCCGGCAGTTGTCCTCCACGAACAGCCAGTCGCGCACGTTCCTCCCCTCCCCGTAGAGGGGGACCTTCCTCCCCTCCAGAATATTGGTCACGAAGAGGGGTATGACCTTCTCCGGATACTGGAAGGGGCCGTAGTTGTTGGAGCTGCGTACGATGACCGCGTCGATGCCGTAGGTGCGCACGTAGGAGCGCACCAGGAGGTCTGCCCCCGCCTTGGAGGCCGC
>JACVJG010000266.1 GCA_015711875.1 Candidatus Solincola jinzensis
CAACTCCTGCGCTCCCGCCCCCGGCGTCGCTTTCTCGCCGCCGGAGGCGACGGCCGGGACGAAGGGGAAGGCGAGAAGCATGGCGATGGCCATGACGGCCAAAACGCTTATGGTCCTTTTCAATATCTCGTTCATCACAGATCACTCCTTTCGCATTCAAAAACCGGCCTTTTATCTCAAAGAGGCCGGTCTCACTATTGGCTCCAAACGATTCAAGTGACCGCGTCAGAAATCGTTTTTCATCGCTTCCTCTCCATTTTGATTAGATTCATCTAAACTCGTTTATTTGTATCCTCTATTTAGTTTCTGATTAAAGGGTAGGTCTGTCACTGCCGGAATGCCATGACGCAGGTCATGCGCAAGCACCAAAGACAATGCGGATGAAAGGCGGCCCCCCTCAGCTCCTGCCGCCATTTCCATATCTGGACGTTCTCGCCCACATCCAGGCCACCAGCGAGAGGAAGAGGAGCGCTATGCCCGCGAACCAGCAGGCGATCCCCGCGGACAGCAGTCCGTCGAGGTTGGCGGAACTCCCCACGATGGTCAGGGCGAGCGCGCCTATAAGCATCGCTGCCGCCGTTATCACCAGCCAGCTGGTAATGGCTTTAACCCCACGTGCGTTCTTTTCCGATCCCATCGCGCTCAGGATACGCCATGGCAGGGATTTTGGCCACCGCCCGTAACGCCTTGCTGCCAAAAAATCAGCGCTGGAGATCTCAAGCCATAAATCCGGGCTCCAGGGTATCCCGGCTGACTGCTCTCATCCGCCCGCAGCCAGGCTCTCGCCTGGACCGGGTTCAGCCTCGAGCCCGGAGGCGGGAGAGGGGCGGGGTTATCGCGGCCGCCTCCCTCTCCTTTTCGCCGCGCGCCCTTCGCCGCCGCCCGCAATCCCTCTCACGGGGATAGCGGAAACGGAACCGCGCGGCAAACCGGGAGGAGTCGCTGGAGGAGCGGCCGAGGTGCGTACACCCCTTAACCCGGGGAGCCCGGCCACAGTCAGGGGGGGCGAAGGATACGGCAGGGCAAGATCGCGTTTCAAGGGTCTTGGCACTAGACCCTGAAGGCCCCTGCCCATGGCAGCTCACCGCATCAGCGGCGATAGCCAATGGTGTATCCGGGCGCTTAAAGGGGTATAATGTGAAAAGGATTTATAGGATTCGCGCTTTATGCGCAACGGCGAGCGGGAAGCCGTGATCCGCGCCCTCGATATGGTCACCTGGGGCGCGGGGAGCCAATGGTGAAACCGGCCCGACCATCATGAATGGTCGGGTTTTCTATATAGGGCTGAGGAGGTTGTGGAGACAGGGTGACGCGGCGCGTTGAACGACCGGGACAAGGGCAGGTTTTCCGGTCGGGGCTTTGACTCACTCGGCATTGACGCGAAAAGCGCTTGCCATTCGCGCAGCAGAGCGGTGGCAAGAACCCTCGACCTCAAGGTCACGTTAAGATCTCCAGGACACCTCCGCTCGACAGGTCAGTCCTCGCGTGTGCCTGCCGTCAACGCAGCAAGGACGCTTGGGAAGAGATCGTGGTGGGGCGAGGAAAGGGAGGTGGGATCTTGGATAGCTTTAAAAAATGCATGGCTCTCATCGCGGTTATAGCCCTGCTGCTCCTTTCCCTCTTTTCGGGCTTTATATCGGCCACGTCCGCCGAAGAGCCAAAAAAAGAAGAGGGACAGCGAGCGATGGCGGCCGAGGCCGTTTCCAGCTCACAGGGCGAGGAGCTCGGGGGGGGCCTCCTGGAACCCGGCGAGGGAGAGTCCCTCGAGCCACAGGAAGAGGGGAAAGGCGAAGCGCCTGAGGAGCCTGAGGCACCAGAGGTGACAGAGGAGGATGGCGGCGAGGAAGACGTGGCGCAGGAGGGCAATCCCAGCCAGAGCGTTCCCGGGGAAAAGGATAAAAACGCCACTGTCGGCGAGGGAACGGGCGGACCGGAGGAGAAGGAATCCGGGACACCGGCAGAAGGCGGTCCCGGAAAAGAGGTGATCCCGCATGGAGGCCTGCCGGGCGCGGAAGGGGGCCTTCTTTCCACTCCGGGGTCCCTTGCCGGCGACGGTGTCGTCACCCCGGGTACCGGAGCGCCTGCCTCCGAGGTGCTGGCCCTCGTCACTTATACCTCTGTGACACCGGAAACCGTCGATCCCTGGCAATCCGGAAACGCGCAGAACGAGTGCGAGGAAGCCGGCTGCAGCTGTCCTTACGCCTATAAGATCGACAACTGGGCGAGCCAGGGCATGGACGGCAGCTACGACACCGGGGTTGGCAACACCATCTACATCTCCAACAGCGACGGCTATACCTTCGACTGGTCGTCCGACTGGCCGGTGTGCTGCGTGATCGTCAAGGGCGGCACGGGCGCCAATATCTTCCGGTATAACGGCGCCTACGGCGATGCGGGACTCTACGCCCCCTTCAGGCCCCAAAACACGGGCAGCCCCACCTACGGCATCAGCCACGTGACCTTCTGCTTCTGCGGCGGCCAGGAAGAGGGCGGCTCCATCTGCGGCACCAAGTGGGAGGACCTTGACTGCGACGGCAAGGGTGACCAGCCCGTGGACGGCGTCACCGTCATCCTCAGGGACGCCGCCGGCAAAGAGGTAGCCCGAGCCCAGACCTCCAACGGAGGCAAGTACTGCTTCGCGGACCTCGAGCCCGGCGACTATACCGTTCTCGAGGACCTCTCCGTGGGCGGACTGGACAGGGAGTGGTACGCGAAGTGCCCGGCCTCCGGCTCCCACGCCGTGACCCTGCCGGAAGGCCAGGATATCAGCGGCATCGACTTCGTCAACGCCCGCTTCGGGAAGATCTGCGGCCTCAAGTTCCTTGACGCCGACCACGACGGAGTGTGGGACGAAGGCATGGAGCCGGGGATGGCCAACGTCACCATCAAGCTCTGGAAGGGGATGACCTTCATCGGCGAGGTGCAGACAGACGAGAGCGGGCGGTACTGCTTCACGCGCCTCATGCCCGGCACCTATAAGGTCAAAGAGATCGTCCCCTGCGGCTATGACGCCACCACGCCCAATCCCGTGTGGGTCACCCTGAAGTGCGGTGAGGAAAAGGAGGTCGACTTCGGCAACGCCGGCATCGGCAAGATATGCGGGACGAAGTGGGAGGACCTCGACTGCGACGGCAAGCACGATTGTGGCGAGCCCGCGGTCCCCGGGGTCACCATCGAGCTCTATGATTCCGGCGGGAACCTGGTGGCCACGACCGTCACCGACAAGGACGGCAAATACTGCTTCTCCGCCCTGGCCCTCGGCAAGTACACCGTCAAGGAGGTGCTGGAGGAGGGCTGGTACGCCAAGAACCCCTCCGACGGCTCGCAGTGCGTGGCCCTCTGGTGCATGAAGCCCTGGGCCTGCGGCGTGGATTTCATCAACGCCCGCCTGGGGAGGATATTCGGGTTCAAGTTCTTCGACCAGGACTGCGACGGGAAGTGGGATTGTGAGGAACCCAGGCTCGAGGGCGTCACCATCGAGTTGTGGAAGGGCGGCAATATCGAAGCCACCACGGTGACGGACGAGAACGGCGAGTTCGCCTTCGAGAACCTCATGCCCGGCCACTACCTGGTCAAGGAAGTGGTGGAGGAGGGATGGTATCCCACCACGCTGAACCCGGTATGGGTCAAGCTGAAGTGCGGCGAGGAGGAGAAAGTCAGGTTCGGGAACACCCGCCTGGGGACCATACACGGCTACAAATTCCTTGATGAGGACTGCGACGGAGTGATGGACGAGGGCGAGGAAGGCATACCCGGCGTGCGCGTGGAGCTCAAGTACATGTGCGGCACCATGGAGGCCTGGACGGACGAGAGCGGCCACTACAGCTTCGATGGGCTGTGGCCGGGGCTCTACAAGGTGATCCTTGACACCTCCACCGTTCCCGCGGGGCATTACCACACCACCGACACCTGCAAGCTGCTGTGGCTGTGCTGCTGCGAGACGGAAGAGGTGGACTTCGGCAACGCCCGCTACCTCACCATCTCCGGGACCAAGCTCGACTGTTATGGCGAGCCCGTGCCGGGAGTGACCATCGAGCTCTGGCAGGGAGCGGCCCAGTTGGAAACGGACACCACAGACGAGAACGGGGAATACTCCTTCGGAAACCTGTTGCCCGGGACCTACACCGTCAAAGAGGCGCTGACCGAGGAGCAGCTCGAGGAGTGGTATATCGTCCAACCCGTGGGCGGGGCGTACGAGAACCTGCAACTGTCCTGCGGCCAGGATATCGAGGACCTCGACTTCGTCAACGCCCGCTACGGCTCCATCTGCGGCAACAAGTGGGAAGACCTCGACGGCGACGGGCTGCACGGCGAGGATGAGCCCCCGGTAGGGGGAGTGCTCATCCAGCTATGGAAACTGGTGGAGGAAAACGGCCCTGAAGCGGTAAGCGCCCTGGGTGAGGATGACGAAGGGTGGTCGTTGGAGGGCGATACCACCACGGCGGAGGATGGCTCCTATTGCTTCGGCGCCCTCAAGCCGGGCATCTACCGCGTGGTGGAGGTGCTCAGCGAGGAACAGCTCGAGGAATGGTTCCCCGTGGCGCCCGAGGCAGGTCTCCACGACGGTGTGGAGCTCGCCTGCGGGGAAAACATCACGGACCTCGATTTCCTCAATGCCCGCCACGGCTCCATCACCGGGTTCAAGTACGAGGACCTGGACGCAGACGGCGTGCTCGACGAGGGAGAGCCCGGCTTCGCGGGAGCGGCCATCGCCCTCAAGCAGGGAGGCGAGGTCAAGGCCGCGACCACCACGGATGCCGACGGCCGCTTCTCCTTCGCCGACCTCGAGCCCGGCATCTACGACCTGGAGGAGGTGCTGGACGCCGGGGTGTACACAAAGGCCGATACCCTCATAGAAGGGGTGGCGGTGATCTCCGGCCAGGAGACGGTGCTGGAGGATGAGTATTTCCTCAACTACCGCCACGGCTCCATCACCGGGTTCAAGTACGAG
>JACVJG010000267.1 GCA_015711875.1 Candidatus Solincola jinzensis
ATGAGGACCTCCCCGTGCTTTTTCGGCATAACCAGTAAGAGAGGGAGAGGAGAAAAACGTATACGATATAGATCTGTCCTCGCTCAACATGAAAACGCCATAACGGCAAAGCAGCCATAAGCAGCCCTATGCTCCAGATAGCTTTTTTTCTCCAAGCCGTGGCGGTCCTCGAGGCGAGGAGTTGAAGGGAGAGGAGGAGAAAAAGCCATTGCAGGACAAGCCACAAGAACCTCTGGGTGGAATACCTGAGTTTCGCCATAGGAACATGCAGCATGAGAACACTTGGGGGCACTGAAACGCGGCTTACGGGATTATAAGGATTGTCGAGAGGATCAAGGAGGGTGTCAGGATATCTGGTGTTCCATTTAAAATAATAGGGATCTAGTCCTTCAAGCATGAGTCGGGCGCCGACGGCCCTGTTGCGCAAGTCGACACCGCCGCTATTGCAGGTATTCTCGAAATCGACGATAAGGCCCCTGGTCGCGATAACCACGGTGAAGATCAGAAAAACGTTCAACAGTATTTGCGGGTCAAGTCCTTTCTTGTCGTTCATGTCCTGCCCTTCTTGCTAAAAATGCTTTCTCGTAATTGAACGCAAATCGGCCTATGGGACATACTGCCGTTTTCTACGGATAATCGGTATTTGCGCGGTGGAAGTTAAAGGTCAACACGGGTGAGATGGTCGGCGCTTGCATGCAGGCGTGAGAAATGGCCGGATAACATGCGTCACGTTTTAAGGATAAGGAGTTGCGGGACTATCGAGATAGCCTTGTTATGTTGATCTTTGACCTTTCCAATTACCATTTGCTTGTTGGGATTGATCAAGAGGGCATTACGCCGTGCTTTCGATATACCGTATCGATGATAAAAAAAGGAGGAACATACGAGACCGACGCGCTTTCACGCATAAAGTCATTTTCGGCTCGTAATCAGAGGATCTATCGAAACGCTTAAGCTTGTCCCCAAGGGCAGGGAATCCAGGCTTCGTTCTACTTGTTTCTTCTCTGCCAGCGGGTGCGCTTGAGGAGCTTCTTGTGCTTCTTCTTACGCATCTTCTTGCGGCGCTTCTTCACCACCGAACTCAAGTATCATCACCTCTTGGCTCGCTTTGCTGGAGCAACACCATAACATTATACAATATACGGGTGGAGAAAGGGGAAGGGGAAAACCGCAAGCTCCCGGGCTCCCGAAAATATTTCGCTGGTGCTCGCCTCGGGTTGGCGCTCGAGGGAATATTGCCGTGATAGCTGATTCCCGGGTTTCCGAAAGTTTTTCACCCGTGTAATCAAGGCAGGTGGTATTGGCAGGGATTGATGAAGCGTCAGGGTTGTGGCTGGAGGTAAAATAATATTGATTGGTCGATGGTTCCGAGCCGATTGCGGGAGTCGGGATTGAGGGAATTCATCTCCGGCAGGTTGGTGAGCGGCGGGGGCGTCTGCGAGGGTTGCGGCAGGCGCCTGAGGGCTGGCGAGAAGGTTTACGCCCTGGCCGTGGAGGTGGACGAGATCAGGGAATACTTTTACTGTCAGGGCTGCCGCCCTGATGAGAAGGACCTCCCCAAGGGGGTGCTCAGCCTGGAGCCGGCGTTGGCGGTGGAAGAGCCCGGGCTTGACGAGAGACGCATGGGCTTCGAGGTGAGGGCCGGGTCTCTATGTACCGCATGTGGGCACTATTTCGAGGTGGACGAGTGGCTCTTTGTGGGTGTGGTTGAGGGCCTGCACGGCGGGTTCGTATATTGTGCTGAGTGCTACCGCTGTGAGATCTCAGAGGAGTAGCAGAGGCGTGAATCAGGCGCGTGAAATACACATAGAGGAGGCGCTCCGTAATAACCTTATTATTGTGCGTGCGACCTGTTGCATCCGTTGGCTGAAGGAAAACGCGGGACTTTCCTCTACCTCTGTCTGAACACCTTGGCCTTTGAAAAGGCGAGCGCGGGATGGCGAAACTCCCTGTGGTTGTGAAATACCCGCTCGCCTTCTTCTCTTGTCACAGGTGAAAGGCATGAAACTATCGGGTATTTCGCGTTTTTGCAAGCATGGAGTGGGATTGCATCCCATTAACCATGTGCATTTGCGCATGCACTACCATTTGGTGGAAAGGAGGGGTGATCAAGGCTTGTGGCGGAAAAACGCAGAGACGCGAAAAGCCTCCGACGTTTAACCGCCTGCCTTTGCCAGCGATACCCTCCAACGAGCGGTGCTTGGTTGATCGCGCCAGATCCAGATAGCTGATGTGGCGCAGGGAGGGGAACTCCGAGAGCGCCATGAGAACGATGATTATCCACATGCTTTACAATGAGCGGCGCTTGGTTGATTGCGCCAGGTCCAGGTTGCGGATATGCCGCAGGGAGGGGAACTCTGATAGAACCATCAGTGCTATCACCAGAACCCCGGTGATGATGAGGGTCCACACGGATATGGCGGGGGTGAAGGCGAAGAGGTCACTTTCGTAGAGCTTCATGGCCTGGGCCATGACGATGCGGGCCGCGACATATCCCGGCACCAGGCCCAGCAATCCCATGATCACGTTCTCCACCGTTAGGGAGAGCGAAGCCTTCCACTGCGGAACCCCCAGGGTGAGCATGGTTGCCACCTCCTGCTCCCGCTCCATGATGTTGATGGTCGAGGTGTTGAAGACCAGGGATGAGGCCATGATGAGGCCGAAGACGAGCATAACCGCGATGACTATGTACAGCAGGGCCATGTATGAGTTGATCTCCTTTTTGATCTGTGAGAGGTCCACCAGGGTGAGGACTTCGGGCATGGTGTAGAGGCTGTCCCGCACCTCCTGGTAGTAGCCGGGGTCCACCTTGATGTAGAAAGCGGATGACCTGGTGCCGTACCCCAACAGCTCCCGGGCCTCCTCCACCGGCACGTAGATGAAAGAGCCCATGGGCTCCATGATGAAGTCGGAGACCACGAAGGATCGGGATCGGTTGGAGGAGGTCACCTTGACCATATCGCCCACGGCGATCCCCAGCTCGTCGCGGTAGTTCCTGCTCATCAGGCAGTGGTTGGGGCTGAGGTTGACGGCGTGGTTTTCCTCGTCCAGGAAACCGCGCATCACCGTGTCCGTGAGCGCGCCCATGAGGATGCTCTCCACGTCCTTGTCCCCGTTGCTGATGGTGCAGGGGCGCCCCACCGTTGGCTCCACCAGGGTAACGCCCTTGATGTTCTCGATCTTCCTCTGGGTGACGCGTGTCTGCGGCTCCAGGAAGAGCACCGCGATATCGAAGGTGAAGAGGTGGTTGAAAGCGCGGTCCATATTGGCGTTCACGGTGTCGTTGAGCCCCAGGTTGAGCATGATGAGGACGATGGAGAAGACGATGCCGATGACCGTGAAAGCGGTGCGCCGGCGGTTGCGGAAGATGTTGCGCAGCGGCAGCCTCCAGAAGATGCGCAAACGCGAAAGGCGGGGAAGCAGACGCTCTATCCAGGAGACCTTGCCGTAGCTGGCTATATCGACCACCCCACGCAGGGCCTCGGTGGGCTGCACCGCAGCCGAGCGCCGGGCGGGAACCAGGCCGGCCAGCAGGCAGAAGAGCATGGCCAGAAGAAAGCCATAGAGGAAGACCAGCGGGTAGGTCCCGAACTTCACAAAGGGGATCTTCATGGTGCTGGAATAGACCTTGGAAACGATGCCCGTGGCCGCCCAGCCCAGTACGCTCCCTAAAGCCACTCCCACCAGCCCCACTATGAAGGCGAAGGACATATAGTGCAGGAGCACGGTGCGGGCGGAATAGCCCAGGGCGCGCATGAGCCCGATGGTGGGCCGCTGGGTGCGCACCATGCGCGAGAGGATCATGTAGATGCTGAAAGCAGCGATAGTGAAGAAGAGTATAGGGAAAAAGATGGCGAAGTCGTGGAACTGGCGTACGTCCATCTCCAGGAGCATCTTCGAGATCTGGTTGTCGCGGGTGGTGACCTCCTCGATGCCGTACGGCTTGAGGATCGCCCTCACCTGGGTTTCCGTCGTCTCCAGGAGCGCGTAATCGTCGAGGGTCATGGCGAACTCGTTGTAGGAGTTGGATGCGTACCCGGTCAAGAACCTGGCCTGCTCCATGTTGAAGTAAAAGACCCCGTAGACGGTGGCCGAGGTCATGGGGAACTGCCGGTTGCGGAAAACCACCATGTATTCGGGGCTGGAAACCACCCCCGCTACCCTCACCTGCAGCCGCTCCCCGTTCTTCACCGCGTAGATGACGTCCCCCTCCTCGAGCTCGTTGAAGTCAGCGAAGTGGTTCTCTACCAGGCAGGTCAGCTCCCTTTCCTGCCCGGTCAGGCCGCTGCCTTTGCGCAGGTGCAGGGTGTTGACGTAGGTGCCCTGGGTGGGGACGCCGATGATCTGGCCCGTGATGCGCGTCCCGTCCGCCAGCTCCATGCCCATGGGGTCGCTCACCCTGGGCGTGACGAGGTCGATGTTGGGCAGGGCTCGCAGGCGCTCCACCACGCGCTCCGGCGCCCTCTCCACGCGTACTAGCAGGTCCTCGAAATTCAGCCTCTCATAGGTGTATTCGTAAGACTTGGAGAGGTTGAGGTAGGACATGTACGAGGCGGTGTAAAGGATGATGCCGATGGCCACCACCGAGGCGACCGCGAAAAAGCGGAACTTCGACTGCATGATCTCACGCCAGAGCTTTTTGCGCAGCATTCTCCTCACGCTCTCGCTCGCCGCTCCATGAAGCTGCCCTTAAACCGAAAAACCAATAGTTCGACCAAGGTCTATAGCTCCCGGTCTAGGCGGTTATGGACCGCCCGATGAACTCAATGAACATTATGTACCATAAAGGGGGGTGATGATAGTTGAGCTGTGCGGATCGATTACCCCAAATCAGCTGAGGCGTCGGCCGTGGAGGGCAAGGGCGATAAAGGAGGAGCATGAAATCTCCCTCTCTATCCCGATT
>JACVJG010000268.1 GCA_015711875.1 Candidatus Solincola jinzensis
CCGATCTGCCTGCTTCGACGGCGATTACCCCATCCCGGTGCCCGATGACGTGATGATGGCCAAGTGCAGGCTGGAGACGGAGAGGGTGGGGACGGAGAGAAAAGTTGGTCAAGAGCAGAAACCTGATAAATGAGGGAAGAGGCGGCAGGACTAAAAAGAATAGGAGTTCAGAAGAGGTGGGAGAAAGAACTGAAACCAAGTGGCACTTTTAGGGACTGTGTTTTTATGGGATCTGGAAAGAGGCGGGATATGGCATCGGGCTGAGGTGATGGGAAAACAAGCGACGAACACAAGGCGGAAAGGCAGGACGGTGGAACGTCCGGGCAAGAACAGGAAAAGGAAAATATGAGATGGAAGACAATGGTAAAAATAACGGAAACGAGGAGGCCTGTCAGCCGATGACCTACACCCGCGCGGGAGTGGACATAGAGGCGGGGGCGCGGGCAGTGGAGCTTATCAAGGAGGAGGCGGCCTCAACCATGCGTCCCGAGGTCATCTCGGAGCTCGGGGGGTTCGGCGCCCTCTTCTCGGCCGCTTTCAGGGACTATTCCGACCCCGTGCTGGTCACATCCGTGGACGGCGTGGGAACCAAGTTGAAGGTGGCCCAGATGCTCGACCGCCACGACACCGTAGGCGTCGACCTTGTGGCCATGTGCGTCGATGACATCGTGACCTGCGGCGCCGAGCCCCTCTTTTTCCTCGATTACCTGGCCATGGGCAAGGTGGACCCGGAAAAGGTACGGGCCATCGTCTCGGGCATCGCGCGCGGATGCCGACGCTGCGGCTGCGCCCTCATCGGCGGGGAAACGGCGGAGCATCCGGGGGTCATGGAAGAGGACGACTACGACCTGGCGGGATTCGCCGTGGGCGTGGTGGAGAGGGAGAGGATCATCGACGGCTCGCGCATCGTTCCCGGGGACGTCATCGTGGGCATAATGAGCAGTGGCCTCCACTCCAACGGCTATTCCCTGGTGCGCAAGATCTTCTTCGAGTTGAACGACTTCGATCCCGGCGACCGCCTGCGCGGCCTCTCATCGACACTGGGAGAGGAACTGCTCACCCCCACCGAGATATACGCCCCCGGCATCCTTCGCCTGTTGCAGGAGCTTGACGTAAAGGGCATAGTGCACGTGACGGGAGGGGGGCTTATCGAGAACGTGCCGCGCGTGTTGCCATCCGGCGTTGACGCGGCCATAGACATCACCACCTGGCACCCGCACAGCATCTTCAAGATAATCAAGGACATGGGGGGTATCGACGAGGTGGAGATGTTCCGCACCTTCAACATGGGCATCGGCATGGCGGTGGTGGTGGACCTCAGGGATTTCCGCCAGGCCATCCACCTCCTCGGCCTTGAGGGTTATCGCGCTAAGCGCATCGGTGAGATATATGAAGGCAGCGGCGGCATCCGGCTGACCTGCTGAGACTGGGGACACAAGCGGCGAGGAGGAGCTTATCATGCCAGAACCCTGCAGGCTCGGGGTGCTTATCTCGGGCTCCGGGACCAACCTGGAGAACATAGCCAGGCGTATCGAGGAAGGTTCGCTGCCCGCCCGCATCGCCGTGGTGATCAGCGACGTAAAGGAGGCCTATGGTCTGGAGCGCGCGCGCAGATTCGGGCTTGACGCCCTTTTCGTCGACCCCGGTGCCTACCCCGACCGCGCCTCCTACGACCGCGAGCTCATCCGCATCCTCAAGGAGCGCAGCGTGAGGCTGGTGGTGCTGGCTGGGTATATGCGCCTGGTGGGGCCGGAGTTCGTCGCGGCCTTCCGCGACCGCATCATGAACATCCACCCCGCGCTGCTGCCATCTTTTCCCGGCACCTCGGGGGTCGCCGACGCTTTAGCATACGGGGTGAAGGTCACCGGAGTCACCGTGCACTTCGTGGATGAGGGGCTGGACACCGGCCCCATCATCATGCAGGAGGCCGTGCCCGTTCTGCCCGGGGACGACGAGGAGACATTGCATCAGCGCATACACGAGGTCGAGTACCGCCTCTACCCAGAGGCCATCCGCTGCTTCTGCGAGGGGAGATTGAGGGTGGAAGGCCGGCGGGTTGAGATACTGGGATGAGCTATATAAAGCCGATCTGTCGCCGGGGATAACCCTTGCAAAGAGAGGTGGCGAAGACGAGCGCTTCGGCCTGGAAGCGGGCGAAGGCAAGAGTGCCCCGGGCTGAAGTCCTCCGGTTATCTTGTGCGGATCGAGCAGGACGCGGTTTCACGGTCATCTTTGATAGCCGTTTTCCGCTTTCTACGCCGCTCGGGAGAGGACGGTATGGTGAAGGAAAAGGCACCGAAATAGCGCTCGGTCGTAGAGGGGGCGGAAAGGCCTCCGGAAAAACCGCATAGGGGGTATGGTCGATGGCCAGGATTGAAAGGGCTCTTCTCAGCGTGTCGAACAAGGCAGGCATCGTGGGGTTGGCCAAGGAGCTGAGGGAGATGGGGGTGGAGATAATCTCCACCGGGGGCACCGAGAGCAAGCTGCGCAGCGAGGGCGTAGAGGTGATCCCCATATCGGATATCACCGGCTTTCCTGAGATGCTGGACGGGAGGGTAAAGACCCTGCATCCCCATATCCACGCCGCCCTCCTGGCGGATCGCGCCAATCCCGACCACATGAGGCAGCTTGAGGAGAGGGGCATCAAGCCTATCGACTTAGTGGTGGTGAACCTCTATCCCTTCGCGGAGACCATAGCGCAGCCCGGGACGACCCTTGAACAGGCGGTGGAACAGATAGATATAGGGGGCGTCACTCTTATCCGGGCCGCGGCCAAGAACTTCTCCAGCGTGGCCGTGGTCACCAATCCCAAGCGCTACTCATCGCTGCTGCTGGAGATGCGGCGTAACGGTGGGGGGCTCTCCGAGGAGACACGTAGATCCCTCGCGGCGGAGGGGTTCCGCCATACCGCCGGCTACGACGCCGCCATCTACGCCTACCTATCGGGCGCCTTCGAGGAGTTCCCGGACACCTTAAACCTGGTCTTCAAAAAGCAATCCATGCTGCGATATGGGGAGAACCCCCACCAGAGGGGAGCCCTGTACCAGGAGGTGGGGGCCCCTTCCACCGCCCTGGTCTTCGCGGAACAGCTACACGGCAAGGAGCTCTCCTTCAACAACGTTCTGGATACCGACTCGGCCTGGTCCCTGGTGAAGGAATTCCCGCGCCCGGCGGTGGTGATGATAAAGCACAACAACCCCTGCGGGGTGGCGGTCGCCGACCGGCTTGCCGACGCGTGGAGGAGCGCTTATGAGTGTGACGAGGTGAGCGCTTTCGGAAGCGTCATGGCCATGAACCGGCCCGTGGACGAGGAGACGGCCGAGCTCATCGACTCCATCTTCGTGGAGGTGGTGATAGCCCCGGATTTTCAGGAGGGAGCGCGCAGGATATTGCAACGCAAGCAGGACATCCGTCTTTTGCGCCTTCCCCTGGAAAGAGAGTCCTTCAATCTCCTCAAGGATCTCAAGAGGGTGGACGGCGGCCTGCTGGTGCAGGACTACGACGCCGGCGAGGACGACCTGAGCGGGGTGCAATACGTCGGGGATCGCAAGCCCACACAGGAGCAGTGGGAGGACCTGGTCTTCGCCTGGAAGGTGGCCAAACACACCCGTTCCAACGCTATCGTGCTTGCGAAGGGCGGCGCCACGGTGGGCATAGGTGCGGGGCAGATGAGCCGCCTCGATTCCACACATATTGCATTGCGCAAGGCTGGAGAAAAGGCAAAGGGCTCGGTATGCGCCTCAGACGCCTTCTTCCCCTTCCCCGATTCCGTGGTCATGGCCGCGGAGGCGGGGGTGGAGGCCTTCATCCAGCCCGGGGGCTCCATGCGCGACGAGGAGACCTTCGAGGAGATAAGGCGCCGCGGCTTGGTGATGGTGCTTACTGGCAGGCGCCACTTCCGCCATTGAGTATCAAACGATTTTCCCGCCGCGATCAACGTAACGACGCCAGATGGCGCAGAAAAAACCCTTCCTTGACCTTGGCGGTCTGCCTCTCTCATCGCATTATGCATCCGCCCGACGGAGTTAGCCGGCACATGAGGGCAGCTGCCACCGGGCTTAGCCGCACCGAGCCAGGAGCGGAGGAGAGTGTGCAAGGCGACGGCTTTATGGAGTAACATGTTGCCATGAGCAGGTTCTTTCTAGTGGTACGCATAGTCATACTAGCGGCGCTGCTGATCCTCCTGGCTGCGGTGTTCTGGGGCATCGCCAACCACGAGAAGACCGAGGCTTCGCATACCGGCAACGAGGTCTATGAGCAGTACCAGCGCTCCAAGCCCGCCGGGTACACCACCGTTCTTCTGGTAGCCATGGTCATACTGGGCATCTTTGTCGTGCTGGCCTCCATACTTTTCGAATATCACCAGGTGCGGGCGGGGAGAAGGGGGTATTCACAGAGCCCTGAGCGCAAGGGTGGGGTGAGCACGCCTTGGCAATGAGGCTGTGTTTGCCAAGGGGGTCGAGCTTTCTTCGGCATCCCCATCGGTTGCCCGCTGACGCGGAAAGAAGCGATGAGCGGTCTTGGAATATCGATTTCCGGGCCCGCCAAAGCGCCCCTGGCCATTTTCCGCAAGCGGTGGCGTCGGTTCCCCTTGCGCGGCATTTGGCGTCCTGCCCTTGCCGCGGTGGGAACACGCCCGTGCGGCGCGAGGAGATGAAAGCCCTCAAGGTCCTCGGTCAAGTAGCTTTTACCGTTGCTGATCGTGAGGCATGGTGTTGACCATGACAAGGCCCCGTGCTCTGTTTATCGCTGAACCCGCAAGCCGGTGCGGAGAACAAGGAGGTCCGAATTGAAAGCGGTGCAGGTGCCCGATATGTTATGGCATGAAAACCGTCCTTCCGTCCTCAGCTTTCCGGAGCGCTGGGAGGTGGAGGTCCTGGAGCCTCC
>MU158554.1:0-3234 GCA_015711875.1 Candidatus Solincola jinzensis
CTGCCACACCTGCCCCACGGAGGCACCGGCCTTCAGGGAGCCGATGAGCAGCTCCGCTGTCCTGAGGTAGGCGTCGGCAAGCTTCCTCTGCTCGCTGGAAGGATTCCCCAAAATATAGTTATGCGAGAGGTCCGAGTAATAGCGTCTGTAGGTGGGATGCATATCCACGAGGAGGCTCTCGTTGGGCTGGATTATCTTATCTGTGGGAGGCGTGCATCCCCCTAAGGGATACCAGGTGCGGTAGCCGGAGGCGATCTCCGAGGAACCCGTCACAGGCCAGTGGAACTCGCTCCCCAGCTCGCGCATGGCCAACTCCCCGATGCCCGCTATCTCCTGCTCGGTCATCCCCACGCACAGCGACTCCCTCACCCTGGCCTGGGCGGCGTCGGCGATGGCAGCCGCCTGTCGCAGGAGCTTGATCTCCTCGGGGTCCTTGACGTAGGTTACTTTGTCCATGAGCTCAAGGGCGTTGACAAAGGACGCGTCGGGCAGGCTCTCCCTCAGGAACTCGTACTCGGTGGCGAAGAGGTAGCCGGCGATCGTGCGCGGAGAATGGCCGAGCTCCACCCCGATGACCGCCTTTTCCCACCCATGCTCCTTTATCTGGCGCACGGTGACGTCCCAGAGCTCGAACCCGGGGATGGGTCCGCAGCCGGTGACGTTCTCCAGCCAGGAATCGTCCTTCACCCGCTCGGCGTCCATGAGCAAAGTGTTCAGGCCTACATACCCGTCCCTGGATACCACCGCCACGCTGCGCCATGGGATAAAGGCGCCCCCGATATAGGTCACGCTCTTGCCCCGGGTGGCCAGCAGGAGGTCTATCCCTCGCGCGGCCATCTCGTCCCTTATCCTGGCAAGCCTTTTCGCGTAATCGATGTTGGCCTCCATCCTTTACCTCCCGCTTGTCGCCATCACGCCTTGATCACCCTATGTTATCCCAGCTCCTCGCTTTCGCTCCACCCTCTCCGCCCACCAGGCGAGTATGGAGGGCAGCACCAGCAGCGAGGCCAGGAGGGCGAAGGTCAGGGAGAGGGCGGTGATACCCCCGAAGCGGCGCAAGGGGGTGATGTCGCTGGCAGCGATGATGGCGAAGGCGCCGGCGGTGGTCACCGCCGCGGCCAGCAGGGCCTTTCCCACGTGCAATACGGTGCGGCGTATGGCCTCGTCGATCTCCACCCCTCCCGCGTGCCATTCCTCGCGGAAGCGGTGGGTGACGTGGATGCCGAAGTCGATCCCCGCCCCGATGACCAGGGAGGAGATCATCACGGTCATGAAGTCCAGGGACCAGCCCAGGAGCACCAGCGCCCCGATCTCCAGGGCGATGCCCAGGAAGACCACGCTGGTCGCCGCCAAACCGAAGAACACCGACTTGAAGACGGCCATCACCACCAGGGCGCAGAGAAGGAGCGCCAAGCCTGAGGTCTTCAGCTGAGTGGGAAGGATGTTGCTCAGAAGGTCGCTCATGAGCACCGGCATGCCGCTGTAACCCATGCTTATACCGGGGTTGTCGGCCGTCACCCGCGCGCCGGCCTCGCGCATGATCCTGGCGACGCGCTCCATATCGCTCTCCACCCCGCGTACGACGCGCACGCTGATCATGGCCGTCTTGCCGTCCTGGCTGATGAGGCGCGCCCCGCCCCCGCCTCCGTTGCCCTGAAGTCTCATGAGGGACGAGATGACCTCCTCCTTGCTCGCGGGGATATCGCCCTGGTTGATGTTGCGCACCACGTCCGCGATGCTCATCACCTTCTCGCGCGAGATAAGCGGCTCGCCGTTTTCGTCCAGCTCGCCGGTGGAGGATATCTCCTCTTCGTACAGCAGCATGGAGCGCAGGTTCTCGGGCTCCAGGATATCCCCCTCCACCAGCGCGTAGGCCACGCTCTGGCCACCGAAATACTCTCTGATCTTCTGCGAGGCCAGCATGGAGGGAGTGTCGCCTTTCATCATCTTGGAGAGGTCGGCCTCGGTGGAGATATTGAAGCCCAGCGCTATGCACCCCGCCAGGAGGAGGAAAGTGACCACCCCCACCGCGAGGCGGTGGTGCTCCGAGAGCACGGCCACCTTGGCCAGGGAGCGGTCAAGCCGGGTTTCCCCGTCTCTTTTCACCCGCTTGCTGTTCTTGCGCTCCCAGCGCTCCTGCGCCTTGCTCCCCCTGTCACGCAGCACGATAGCGGCGGGAAGCAGGGTGACGGAGAGGAGGAAGCTGAAAAGCACGCCCGCCACGCAGAGCACCCCGAACCGCACGATGGGAGGCATGTCGGAGATGGCGAAGGAGGCGAACCCGAAGGCGGTGGTCACGGCGGTGAGAAACACCGCGACCCCGGTGGTGACCACCGCCGTCACCGAGGAGGCATGGGGGTCCTTGCCTGACCGGCGCTCCTCGTAGTAGCGCGACATCACATGTATGGCATAGGCGATGTCCACGCCCAGCAGCAGTGGCATGATGGCCGTGCTCTGAAAGGTGAACGGGAAGCCCAGCCATCCCGAGAGGCCCATCACCCAGACGATGGTGACCATGATGACCCCCAGGGTCAGCAGCACGTCCGAAACCCTCCGGAAGGTGAGGAATAGCACGATGATTATGAAAACAAGGGCCAACCCGAAGAGCAGCCGCGTCTCCCGCATGGTCTGCTGGTTGGAATCGCGGTTCTGGGTGGCGCTCCCGCTTTCGTACACCACTATGCCCGCAAGGTCCGCGAAGTACTCCCTGGTGCGTTCCTCGAAGGGCCCCACCTTCTTGATCTGCTGCGTGGTATTGAGATCGGGGTTTATCTTGGCCGTGACGAGGAGGGCGTTCCCGTCACGGGAGATGCCGTTCGCCCCTCCCCCGGGGATCCCCAGCCGCCTGGAGCGCTCGGAGGCGTATTCCATGTTCCTGCGGACCTGGTCGGTCAGCTCCACGTCGCTCAGGGAATCGACCATGTCCAGTAGGCTTTCGCCGCCGGGCACCGCCTCCGGACCGGGAAAATACGCCATGCTGTCCAGGGGGGTGTTTATCTCTATGACAAAGTCGCCCCATATCCCGCCCTGTGCCTGCATATACGCGGGGTAACCGGCGACCCTGCGCAGCACCTCCCCCGCGAGGGCGTCTCCCTCCAGGAGTATCTGCTCCTCGCTGGTGCCTCCGAAGACGTCCTCCACCTTCTCCATAACCTTCACCGATTCCAGGTCCCTGGGCAGCATGCTCTTGTACCCGTACTCGGATTTCAGGAACTTGAACCCCACCACCGCCAG
>MU158554.1:3244-4882 GCA_015711875.1 Candidatus Solincola jinzensis
ATGAGTATGACCAGCAAGGGCCTTTTCTCGCTCTGAGACGCCAGCCAGCGAAAACCCTTCTCCACCACTATCCTCTCACGCCTCCTTCCGCTTTCCAGGTATCATGCGACTTCCCTCTATCCTTCCGCGCTTTCGGCATCCTTATTGGGCCATCGGCGGAAGAGCAGTCGTCTTTCCGGTTCAAACCCCATCGCTCCTCGCCCACCCTATACCTTCTCTCCCTCCACGCCACGCCCATCATCCCTTGACGCCCGCTCGCCACGAGCGCTTATCCGGGCTGCGCAAGGCATGTGCCTTCATTTCGAGGCCGCGTCCCCGCCCCGCGTTTCCATGAGCCGTTGCGCTATCCTGTTGAAGACCGCCAGCAGTATCTCTTTTTCCTCATCGCCCAGGTCCCGCAATACCGCCTTCATGTCCTCGATGCGCGCGTTCTCTATGCGCTCCGCCATCAGCCTTCCCTTTTCGGTGAGAGACAGGGTCACCACCCTCCTGTCACCGGGGTCCCGTTTCCTCTCTATGAGCCCCTTTTCCACCAGGCGGTCGGCCATGCGGGTTACCACCCCCTGGGTCACGCACAGGTTCCTGGCCACCTCCCCCGCGCTCACCCTGCCCCGTTCCGCGATCAGCAAAAGCAACATCACCTGCGGAAACGATATGTCCTCGCCGAGCCTCCAGCGGCGTTCCTCCCGGAAGCCGTGGAAGGCGCGCATGGCCGCTTCCAGCAGTTCGCGCGCGTAGCGGTGCAGTTCCTCCTCGTTCATATTTGCCCTCACTAATATTTGATATAGACAATTATTTCTGGATGTTACCATTCCCTCGCCGCCCTGTCAATGAGCCTTTGAGCGGGGGCAGTCTTCTTTGGTGAAACGGGAGGCGGTATTATGTGCGATATAAAATGCTTTCATGAAGGGATAGCGACGGCTGGCTTTCCATCTGAAACCGGAATAGCTTCCTTGCGGCTCAGAGTAAACGAGGGGGCTGAGCGAGACGACGGGAAATGTACGGGGTAAAGCGGCGGTATGCGCCAAATGGTGGGATAACCGCGCCGGGAGAGGAACGATGAAGGTGAGGGTCTCCGTCTTTCCGGGAGACAAAATAACGGTGGCCGCGTTGCTCGTCGTTTTCGTCGCCGCCTGTCTCACGGGGTGTGGCGCGGCTAAAGCCATGGTGCCTGACGTGTCGGGACTGCTGCCCGAAGAGGCGGAGGGGTTGTTGCGCGACAACGGGTTGGAGCCTGGCGAGATAAGGGAGGGGTTCTCCGACCAAGTCCCCCGCGGGAGGGCGATCGCCAGCCAGCCCCCTTGCGACGCCATGGTGGAGAGGGGCTCTCGGATAGCGCTCATCATCAGCAGGGGGCCCGAAAAAATCGAGATGCCAGCGCTCCTGGGCATGTCGGAAGCGGATGCCGACGCTTCCTTGCGGGAGCTGGGCTTCCAAGTGGAGAGGAAAAGCGCCTACAGCGAGGAGCAGCCGGAGGGGCGGGTCTGCGCATCGGATCCAGCCCCCGGCAGCCTGGTAGAGAATGGGTCTATGGTCTCCCTCACCATAAGCATGGGCTCCGCATACACCGATTGCCCGGAATGCGGCGGCAGTGGCCAGGTGGACACCTCCGACGCCTGCCCTCTGTGCGGGGGGGCG
>JACVJG010000271.1 GCA_015711875.1 Candidatus Solincola jinzensis
AAGCGCTTCGCGGGGCGGCCAGGGGGGCGTGGAGATCTTCGAAAACCTGGTCAAGGCGGTCTTCGTGTTCATCCATGAATACTACGGGGAATTCAACGCCGTGCTCCAGAAATACGAGATAAACTACTCGCAATACGCCGCCATCCTTTCCGTGTATATGTACGGGATCCTGAGCGAGGGCGACCTGGCGAAGATGCTTTTCGTGAACCCCTCCACCGTCAGCCGCATGGTCTACAACCTGGAACAGAAAGGGTGGCTGGAGAGCACCCGTGACAAGTCCGACCGGCGCAAGGTGCTGGTGAGGCTCTCTCCCGCGGGAAAGCGGAAGATCGCGGGTATGCTTAGGCAGCCCGCCGAGGTGCTGGCCAGGCTCGCTGACAGCCTGGAGGAGGAGAAACGCGACTACGTGTACAGCGTTATCGAGCAGATCAACCAGGCCCTCCTCTACCTGACGGCGAGGGATGAGGCCGCGGGTAGGGGTTGAACCATCCCCGCTCTTTGACCCTACCTTTCCAGGGGCTCCCTTTACGATTGACGCCATCCTCGCGGCGTCGTAATATCCTTGTGAGATTTAAAGTTTGATAATTGCAAATTTGTAGTTACGCAACCAAAATCCAGGACTGACGGAGGCATGGTGTGCCCGTATACGTCGATCGCATTTCGATGGGAGAGGCAGCTTGCCTGTATCGGGAGGAGGACTCTCCGGTCTCTTGAAAGGCGGTAAAAGGTGAGACGGGAGCGTGGGGCGAAGAGGTTTTTCACGCGTTTGGCGAGGCCGGCGGCGAGACATCCCTGGATGGTGCTGGCCGTCATCGCGGCCATAAGCGTGGCGGCGGCAGTGGGATCGTTGCGCGTGGAGCTGGAGTTCAGCCAGAGATCGCTTCTTCCCCAGGGGTATCCCTCGGTGCAGACCATCACCGAGGTGGAGGAGACCTTCGGAGGCATCCAGTACGCCAAGGTGCTCTTGACCGGGGGCGATTTCTCGTCGTCGCGGAGCGCGCTGGCGGTATATGAATATGAGCGGGCCTTGACCACCAGCGAGGACCCCGCCATGGGCGGGGATTACGTGCTCCGCGTCGACAGCTATCTCAGCAACCTGGCGCGCAACCCCCAGGCGAAAGCCTTGCTGGAGCTGTATTCCGGCGTGGTCTCCAGCGGGGATGGAGAGGAGCTGACGCGCGCCGCGGCCGCTTTCCTGGCCTCCCCGGAGGCCGCGTCCCTGCGGGAAAACCCGCAGGCGAAGCCGCTCTTCGACCTTCTCGAGCGCGCTTCCGGCACGCCCTCCACGGCATTGAAGGGAACCCTGGAGTCCGCCCTGGGGGCGGCGGTGGAGGAGGCGGTGGCGCGGTACCTGGAGTCGCCGGGAGGCGCTTTGGTGCTCGGCAAGACCGTGACCCCCGCGAAGGACGCCGCGCTCATCGATGTACAGGTGAGGCCGGACCTGCCCCAGCCCCAGGCGCTGGAATACGCGCAGCGGCTGAGGGACTTCACGACGGAGTTCTTTGCCGAATCGGGGCTGGCGGCGGAGATGAGCGGCGAGACCCTCATCGTCGGGGACATACAGGATATCTCCATGCGGGACGCCGTGGTGCTGGGCTGTATCGCCCTTGCTTTCATCGCCCTGGTGCTGTTCCTCACCTTCCGCAAAACGCTGGATATCATCCTCACGCTTGCCGTGGTGCTGCTCTCCACCCTCTGGGTCTTCGGCCTCATGGGATTCGCCGGGGTGCGCTTCACCATCATGGGCATCGCGCTCATACCCCTCCTCCTCGGCATAGACATCGCCTACTCCATCCACATCCTCACGCGATACTACGAGGAGCGGGACAAGGGGGCGGGAGCCGCGGAATGCGCCGTGGGCTCCGTGAGCACCGTGGGGGTCGCCGTTTTTTTGGCCGCGGCCACCACCATGTTCGGGTTCCTCTCCTTCGCCATCTCCGACCTCCCGCCCATCGTCGATTTCGGCCTGTTGTGCACGGTGGGGGTGTTTTTCGGGTTCGCGCTCTCGGTCACTCTCCTCCCCGCCGCCCTGGTGATCAGGGACCGCCGCCGAAAGCCGGTCGAGCGCAAAAGGGTGGAGTCGCACCGCCTCATGGACTGGATGGACCGGGGTCTGGCGAACCTGTCGTTGCTGGCGGAAAGGCACCGCAAAGTGGTCTGGGTGGTGGCGCTGGTGCTGGTGGCGAGCTGCCTGGCGCTGGCCGCCGGGCTGTCCACCTCAGCGGATTTCCGCACCTTCGTGCCGCAGGACCTGCCGGCTTACGTTGTGTTCGGGCGCATCGAGGGCTTTTTCGGCGGCCAGGATAAAGCGGTGGCGCTGGTGGAGGGAGAGGATCTGCTGTCGCCCGGGAGCCTGCGCCTCATAGAGGAGTTCACGGAGGAGGTGCTTGCCGACCCGCGCAATCTCACGCCTTCCGGTGAGGAGCGCTATTTCAAGGCGGGGCGCGTCACCAGCCTGCCAGGGCTCTTAAAATCTGTTTACGGAGAGCTGCCATCCTCGGTGTTGGAGGCGGAGGAAAGGCTGCGGAGGGTGGGGGACGAATACGGTTTCGACACCTCCAGCCTCGTCACCGCCGACGGCACGCGCTCTCTGGTGGTGTTCGACGTGCTCTTCGTGGACGAGATCGGGGAAAAGGAGATGGCGGCGATACTCTCCGACGCCGCTGCCGCAGTGTCCGGGCAGGGTGGATTGACGGTGAGGGCAACGGGGATGCCCCTCATCGTCGCCGACACCATGGGAAAGCTCTTCTCCACCCAGCTGGAAACGGGGGGCCTCGCCCTGGTCCTCTGCGCCCTGCTGGTGATGCTAATCTTCCAGTCTTTCCTCTACGGACTCGTCTCCACCTCGGTGGTTTTCCTGGCCATCGTCCTGGAGCTGGGTATTCTGCGTCTCATGGGGTGGCCCCTGGACATCATGACGGTGATGATAGCTTCCATGGTCATCGGGGCGGGCATAGATTTCGGCATCCATGTGGCGCACCGTTTTCGGGAGGAGATCGAGGAGAGGGGGCTTGGCGCCGAGGAGGCCATCAATTCCACGGTGCGAAACGTGGGCAACGCACTCATCTCCGCCGCCGTTACCACTTGCGGCGCCTTTCTCATCCTCTCCATTTCCAGCCTCTCCACCCTGCGCAGGTTCGGCATCATCACCGCCATCGCCCTGGCTTGCGCCTGCTTCGCGGCTCTGGTCCTCGAGCCGACCTTCCTGGCCTCCATCGCCCTGCGCAAGGAAAGGAACAAGGCCGGGAAGCGGGCTTGATCCCGGGCGAGGAAAAGCCGGGCCGTGCCCTTCGTTTGCCCGCCGGGCGGACTAACCGGCAAAGGGAGCGCTTGCCGGCCCAGGGGCGGGGGAAGTTGAGGAAAGGGAGTCTCGTTCATCTCGCGGTCCATGTGGCCTGCCCGGTTTGTTTTGTGGCGGAACACCTTCAAGCCAAGTCCCTTTCACGCGGCGACGGCCGTTGTTTTCTGCCATGGGTGGCGCGCTGGCGGTATGGGAGGTTGTGACCGCGTAAAGCTGGTACACGCGCCGCCGGTAAAAGAGGCGTCATGCTGAGGGCGCGGTCTCAGGCCCCTTTTCATCCTGGAAATACTCCGCGGGCCGGAAGCGGAAGAGGCGCGCCAGGAGCGCCTGTGGAAAACTCTGGATAAAGGTGTTGTATGCGCGCACCGAGCCGTTGTAGTATTTGCGAGCCGCGGCGAGGTGGTCCTCGACCTTTACCGTTTTCTGGAATAGACTTTCGAAGGCCTCGTCGGCTTTCAGCTCGGGGTAGCTCTCCTTGAGCGCCAGGACCTCCCTTAAGGCTGAGGCCAGGCCGGCTTCACGCGCCCCCCTTTCCCTCGCGCTCTCCGCCGCCAGCGCCTCCGCGCGCAGGCGCGCGGCCCGTTCCAGCACCTCTTTTTCGTGCGCGGCGTAGCCCGCCGCGGTGGAGACCAGGCGGGGGACCAGCTCGTGGCGCAGCTTCAACTGCACGTCGATGTCCTTCCAGGCGCGGCGTACGCGGTTGCGCAGCCGCACCATGTGGTTGAAGGCCAGGATCGCCGCCAGCAACACGCTCGCGGCGGCAGCGATGGCGAAGTATGCCCAGACTCCCATGCGAGCATTATAGCAGCCCGGGGGCGAGGCGTATGGCGGGATGACGGTCGCTGGCGGACCAAATCTGGAAGGCGCCTTAGGCCGCGGGCCTTCGGGCGGTGATCGCGGGGATACCGGGACAGGCCCACGCGTTTCCCGCGGGTGGCGGGAGATCGGCCTTCGCCGCTCCGGCAAGGGCAGGAGGGACGTAATATCCTGCTTGCCTCACCGGTATCGCCAGTTCCATACGGTTTCGCATCCGCCCGCCGTGCGGGGGGACGCCGTCATCAGGACCCTGGTCTCTGTGCTGATTTATAATGTTCTAGGCTTGTTGCGAGCGAGGAGGAAAGATGCAGGGATTGAGGCTTCTCCATACCGCTGACGTGCATCTGGGGGCCGCGTTCCGCTTCCTGGGGCCGCGGGGCCGCGAGCAGCGCGAGCAACTCAAGGCGACCTTCTCGCGCGTGGTGGACCTCGCCCTCACCTCGCAGGTGGACATGCTCGTCATCGCCGGCGACCTCTTCGACTCGCCCTTCCCCGCCGCGGCGCTGGTGGGAGAGGTGGAGTACCAGCTCGGCCGCCTCGATTCCGAGGGCATCTGGACGGTGATCGTGCCCGGCACCCACGACCGGCCGCAGCCGGGCGGCGTCTTCAGCCGGGGGGCTTTCGCTTCCCTTCCGCGCGTGCTGGTGTTCTCCGCACCCGAGATGGCCTCGGTGCGGCTGGAGGGGCTCGACGCGCGGGTTTACGGCTCCGCGGTGAGCCGGGAGGGGCGGGACGCATTGGAGGGTTTTCGCGCCG
>JACVJG010000272.1 GCA_015711875.1 Candidatus Solincola jinzensis
CCAACCCCGGCGCGAACGTGCCCACCTTCGTGTACTTCATCCTCCCCATCCTCTTCGTCTTTTTCAACATCTTCGCCGTCAACATGGTCCTGCAGTACAAAAAGGTGGGGAAGTGGGCCGATTACCTCTACGGAGAGAGGGTGTACATCATCTTGAGCCTGCTGGCCAAGTCGGCGCTGGCCTGGCAGGTCTTCGCCGGCACCCTGCGCGGCTCTTGACCGCTCGCTTTCCGGGCGTCGGGGCGTGGGGATTGGGATAGGCCGGGGCTTACAGGCCGGTCCAAAGCCGCCTCATGAGGCCTTGTATCAAGTGATCCGCGCATGGCGCGGGCGTTCTGGTGTGTGGTGAAGCATGCGCATACTCGATGACCCGTGGGCGAAAAAAGACTTGATGGATGCACGATGCGAAAGGTGGGCGCTCTCCTTTGAGAACGCCCATCCCTTATGCCGATGAGACATACGGCACCCGCAAGGCTCAGTGGGCGTTGATGAACTCCACGCAGCGCCGGATTATGAGGTCTTTGTCGTAGTCGAGGGTGGCGACGTGGTAGGAGTTCTCAAGCCACACCAGCTCCTTGTCTGAGGAACTCACGCGCTCGAGTATATAAGGGCCGTTGGTGGTGGGCACCACGTGGTCCTCCCGCGACGCGAATATCAGTATGGGAGCGGTTATCTTTGCCAGGTCCCGCCGGGTGACCTTCATGAGGGCGTGCAGCTCGGCGGCGGCCGCCACCGGCACCTTGTCGTAGCACGATTCCTTGGCGTCGGGGTCCTTGATGTCGCTTCCCACCCCCGGGATGGTCTTGAGCACGTACTTGGCATAGGGGGTCAGCGGCATGAGAGGGTTAAGCTTGGCCACGGCGGCGTTGATGGGCATGAGGCCGGCTATGCCCTCCGGGTAACGCTCTCCCAGAAAGCAGGTTATGGTGCCGCCCATGGAGAGGCCGGTGACGAAGACCTTATCGCACCTTTCCAGAAGCTCCTTGAGGCCCCTCTCAGCCTCGCCCGTCCACTCCTGCCATTTGCGGGAAGCCATGTCCTTCACCGAGGTGCCGTGACCGGGGAGGCGCGGCCCCAGCACCGTGAAGCCCGCTTCGGCCAGCCCCTTGCCCAGGGGCAACATGCTCTGGGTGCAGCCTGTGAACCCGTGTACCACCAGCACCCCCGTCTTTCCGCCCTCGAAGTGAAAAGGTTCAGCGTCCGGCCAGACTTCCTCCGCCATCTTGCCCCTCCTTGTCGCTCTTGGCTTTTCCCCGGCATCTCTAGACTATCATTCGAGCAGGTCGCCCGAGAATAGGCGGGATAAGGGCGTGATGGAACCGGTAAAATGAGCCATCCATCCCCGTGTTTTTCCGTGCATGCATCTCGTCTTCGCTCTTTGAACCGCTGTCCGCTCGGCCTGGTTGATGGGTTCCGTCGCTATTAAGGATGGGAGAGTAAACAGGTTACCGGGCGCCTTGTCCCCGCTTTAGAGAAGTGGCCGGGCGCTTCGCTATTCTGCCTCGGGGGGTGTGTCCTCGCGGGCCCAGTCCAGGCAACGCTCCACCGCGCGCTTCCAGTCCCTGCGCATGGTGCGCACGCGCTCCTTGGCCCCGGGATCGGGCATGGCCTCGCGTTCCACCGCCCATCGCTCCTCGATCTCTTCCAGGTCCTTCCAGAAACCCACCGCGAGTCCCGCCAGGAGCGCGGCGCCGAGCGAGGTCGTCTCCGATACCACCGGCCGGCGCACCGGCACGCCCAACAGGTCCGCCTGGTAACGCAGGAGCATGTCCATGACGCTTGCCCCTCCGTCCACGCGCAACTCGCGCAGGGGCACGCCGGTCTCCTCCTGCATGACTTCCACCACGTCCGCTGTCTGCAGGGCCATGGACTCTATGACCGCTCGCGCCAGGTGCGCCCTTCCCGTGCCGCGGGT
The DNA here is from genome assembly GCA_015711875.1 of Candidatus Solincola jinzensis. Next base: position 1,915 of record JACVJG010000272.1, read on the forward strand.
CATGCCGATGAGCAGGGCGCGAGCGCGTGGGTCCCAGTAGGGCGCCCCCAGGCCCACGAAGGCGGGCACGAAATAGACGCCTCCCGTGTCCTCCACCTGGGCGGCCAGCTCGTCTATCTCCGACACCTTGGAGATGATGCCCAGGCCGTCCCGCAGCCAGTTCACCGCGGCGCCGGTGATGAATATGGCGCCCTCGAGGGCATAGGTGGTCCTGCCCCCCAGCGACCAGGCCACGGTGGTGAGCATGCCGCGCCGCGAGATGCGGGGCTCCCCGCCTATGTTCATGAGCACGAAGCTCCCGGTGCCATAGGTGTTCTTGGTCATGCCGGGGTGAAAGCAGGCCTGCCCGAAGAGGGCGGCCTGCTGGTCGCCCGCCACTCCCGCTATGGGGGTGGAAATGCCCAGGAAGGCATGGGGATCGGTCTCCCCGAAGATGCCGCTGGATTCCCTTACCTGGGGGAAAATGGAAGGAGGCACGCCGCACATCTCCATGAGCTGCGGGTCCCATGCCAGCTTGTGGATGTCGAAGAGAAGGGTGCGGCTGGAATTGGAGACGTCGGTGGCGTGCACGCGACCGCCCGTGAGGCGCCACAGCAACCAGGAATCTATGGTGCCGAAACATAGCTCGCCCGCCTCCGCACGGCGGGCGAGATGGGGTTCGTTCTCCATGATCCAGGCCAGCTTGGTGCCCGAAAAGTAGGGGTCAAGGACCAGGCCCGTCCTCTCGTGCACCATGTCCTCGAGGCCCTCAGAACGGCAGCGCGCGCAGATGTCGGCGCTCCGCCTGCACTGCCAGACGATGGCTTTACGTAAAGGTGTCCCCGTGGCGCGGTCCCAGACCACCGTGGTCTCGCGCTGGTTGGTGATCCCCACCGCCGCCACTTCCCCCGGCTCGATGCCGCCCTCGCGCATGGCCATGGAGGCGGCCTCGCGCGTGGCCTCCCAGATCTCCTCGGCGTCGTGTTCCACCCATCCCGGTTGAGGATAGTACTGGGTGAATTCCAGGCTAGCGCTTGATATGGGACGCTGGTCGCGGTCATAGCAGATACACCTGGTGCCGGTGGTACCCTCGTCGATGGCCAGGATGATCATGACCCCCTCCTCCGGCTCAGCTAGCCCTCGCTTTCTTCCCCGCCGGTCGGCGTCGTTTCCTCCTCGGTCTCGTGGTAGCCCTCTTGCTCCTCCGCGCCGAGGTCGTCGAAAGCCATGCTCTCCTGGGGTTCGGGTATCCTTGCCCCGGCTTCGGCCTCCGCATCCGTCCCCGCCGTGGACCTCAGATCCAGAAAGCGCTTCTCGCGGCCCTTGGTGTCCAGGCCCAGGCGCTGTAGGAGGCGGGGAAGGCTGTGGAAGACGATGCGCGTGGGGGCCACCTCGACCTCGCGCAGGATGAGCTCCCGGAGCTCTTTTTCCAGGTATTTTTTGGACATGCCCTCGGCTGGGGCGATGTGCAGATAGATCTCGTCCAGGTCGTAGGGGTCATCGTTGCGTTTGCGGATCTCGAGCTGCCACTCCAGGACGTCTTTGTGGCCGGAGAGCAGGGGATAGAAGGCGTTGAGGTCCACCAGGGTGCCCTTGAGTTTCGTCAGCTCGAACTCCTTGTATTCCGAGGAGCGCGTTATCTCCAGTCCCAGGCGCGGCAGTGAGCGGCCGCAATAGGGGCAGGGGCCGTATTCTATCCCTCCCTTCACCAGGTCCCCGGTGCGGAAGCGCAGGAGGGCGCTACCGCGCCAGTCAAGGGTGGTGTAGACGATCTCCCCGTCCTCGCCCTCGTCGCGGCGGCTGCCGCTTTCGGGGTCGATTATCTCGATGACCTCCATGTCCGGGAAAAGATGATACCCCGAGCTCTTCTCTTTCGACGCGGCTGAGGGTCTGCACTCGCTCCAGGCCACCCGGCCTTCGGTGAAGCCATAGGTGGACGCCACCACCGCTTTTTCCGCGCCGACTTTGGCGAGGAGATCGCGCATCTTTTCCTTCAGCCCCGCGGGAAGGCGGTCGCCGCCCAGGACCAGGGTGTGCAGGCGTGAGAGGTCTCGCCCCTCGCGCGCCGAGGTGCGCAGGAGATGATAGGCGTAGCTGGGGGTGGCGGTGAGCACCGTCCCCCCAAGCCTTTCCAGCGCCTCCAGCACGCGGTGGGTGCCGAGGATGCGCCCGCCGCCGGTATGCACTGCCGGGATGCCCGAGGCCTCGGTGGCGAAGTAGGTCATCCAGAAGGCGAGGTGAGGGGCGAAGGGAAAGGCGTTGATCACCAGGTCGTCGCGTTTGAGCTCCATGAGCTCGAAAAGCCGTTTTCCCGCCTCGCGCATGCGTGACAGGTCATAGGCGGTATAGAGTATGGGGGTGGGAAGGGCGGTGCGGCCTATGGTGAAATGATAGTGCACGGGGCGGAACTCGTAACCCATCAGCTCCTCGTAGCCCTTTCTCCCGTGGGTGACGCGCGACCAGGAGTTCTTGAGGCGCAGCAATGCCCTTGCCTCCTTGACGCGCTCGGGAGTGGGGCTCAGGACCAGGTTGAAGGGTATCTCGGGGTCCTCTGGCAGGGGCGCTATGTCCGCCTTGGTGGTGAAGGGGACGCATGAAAGGTCCTTGAGGGACTTTATCACGCTGGGCTTGATGCGGTTATAGTCGAAGAGCTCGCGGTAATAGGGGCTGTAAGGGTATATCAGTTCACGGATATAGCGAACGAGGTGCTGCTCCTGGGCGGCAAGGTACTGCTTAGCCGGCAGGCTGTCCCAAAGTGTCTTGCGCATCTCGCATCTTCCTCCCCTTGACGCGCCGCCGAGGCTGCAGGTGGCGGCATCGATTCCCGCTGTCCCTGATTTATCGATACTACCATGAAAAGCCGGGTGCAGAAACAAGATGCCCCGTTCGTGCCGCCCGGCCTGCTCCCCTGCGGGAATGTCCTGGCAATACCTGGGTTCCGCCCTCAGCGAGATCGGCCAGTTCGCGGCCGCGA
>JACVJG010000273.1 GCA_015711875.1 Candidatus Solincola jinzensis
TGATGCGCAGCCTGGACGCCGCCTCGTCGATGAGGTCGATGGCCTTGTCGGGCAGGAAACGGTCGGAGATGTACCTGCTGGCCAGCCTGGCCGCCGCCACCAGCGCCTCATCGGTGATGGCCACGCGGTGATGTGCCTCGTAGCGGTCGCGCAACCCCTTGAGGATCTCGATGGTGTGCTCCACCGTGGGCTCCTCCACCATGATGGGCTGGAAACGCCTCTCCAGGGCCGCGTCCTTCTCCAGGTGCTTGCGGTACTCGTCCAGGGTGGTGGCGCCGATGGTCTGCAGCTCACCCCGCGCCAGCGCCGGCTTGAGGATGGAGGCGGCGTCGATGGCGCCCTCCGCCGCTCCCGCCCCCACCAGGTTATGCAGCTCGTCTATGAAGAGGATGATATCCCCGCGGCTGCGGATCTCCTTCACCACCTTCTTCAGGCGTTCCTCGAAATCGCCGCGATAGCGCGAGCCGGCCACCAGGGCGCCCAGGTCCAGGGTATAGAGCTGCTTGCCGGCCAGGATATGGGGCACCTCGTTGTTCACGATACGCTGGGCGAAACCCTCCACCACCGCCGTCTTGCCCACCCCGGGCTCCCCGATGAGCACCGGGTTGTTCTTGGTGCGCCGGGAGAGCACCTGCATGACCCGCTCTATCTCCTTCTCCCTGCCGATAACCGGGTCGAGCTTGTTCTGCATGGCTAGCTGGGTGAGGTTGCGCCCGAACTGGTCCAGGAGGAGGTTCCCCTGGGCGGCGGGTTCCCCCGTCTGCCCCGTTTCCTTGGTCGCGCCAGCGGCGCCGGTGAGGAGCTGCACCACCTGATTGCGCACGCGGTCCAGGTCCGCCCCCAGCTTGGTCAACACCTGGGCGGCGACCCCCTCGCCCTCGCGGATGAGGCCAAGGAGGATATGCTCGGTGCCGATATAGTTGTGACCCAGTTGCAGGGCCTCGCGCAGGGAGAGTTCCAGCACCTTCTTGGCCCGAGGAGTGAAGGGGATATGCCCGGTGGGAGCGGTGCTGCCCCTGCCGATGATCTCCTCCACCTGGTTGCGCACCGCCTCCAGGCTTATTCCCATAGACTCCAGGGCCTTGGCCGCGACGCCCTCCCCCTCCTGGATGAGCCCCAGGAGCAGGTGCTCGGTGCCGATATAGTTATGATTGAGCATGCGGGCTTCTTCCTGGGCCAGGACCACCACCCGCCTCGCACGATCAGAAAACCTCTGAAACACGATATCTACCTCCGTTTATGGCTCGCGCCCGCTTCTCGGCGCGATGATTTCTTCTCCACTACCTATTATCACACCTCTTGCGACCTCTTTTCATACTTTTATCATATCTATTTGTATCTTATTTGTATCCCTCGCAGGGAACCTTCGCCATGCTTTCCGTCATCTCCTTTTCCGCCCGCGCGGCGCCGGCATACACCTACCCCGCCTGGGGTTTTCTCCGCTTCTCTTCTCCCGAATCACCCTCCAGGCTATTAAAAAGGATGGCGAGCCTCTACCAATTTATACGTTTCTAATTAATATTTGTTTCCCTATGTAAGTCGTCATCCCCCATCGGCGTCTTGACGAACCCCCCAAGCGGGGTTTTTCAAGGGCATGAGCGGTCGATTATAGCCGCCAGCGGCTCGCCTCGCTGGCGCAGGCGAGATTCGGCCGGTGAAGTTCAGGGGTTCAGGAATGGATTGTCCATACCGGGAACCGAAAACCCGCCTCGCCGGCGCCGAAACCAGCGGGGGGTGCAGGCGGAATGGATTCGTGACCCAGGCGACGCGAATGTCCCTGTCGGGGAAAGCGCTCTCTCATATCAGGCCGGTCAGGATTCCGGCCGTAGGTGAGGGAAGAGGATGACCTCGCGGATGGAGTGGGAGTCCGTGAGCAGCATGACCAGGCGGTCCACACCCAGGCCCAGGCCGCCGGCCGGCGGCATGCCGTATTCCAGGGCGCGAAGGTAATCATAGTCGACCACGTGGGCCTCCTCATCACCCCTCTCCCTCTGGCGCGCCTGCTCCTCGAAGCGTTCGCGCTGGTCAAGCGGGTCAATAAGCTCGGAAAACGCATTGGCGATCTCCCGCCCCGCCACGATGAGTTCGAACCTCTCGGTGAGGAAGGGGTCATCGCGGTGGGCACGCGCCAGGGGCGAGACCTCGCGCGGATAGTCCATGACCAGTGTGGGCTCCCAGAGGTTCGGCTCCACCAGTTTCTCGAACAGCTCGACGACGATCTTTCCCGGCCCCCATCCCTCCTCCAGCGGGACCTCGCGCTCGGCAGCTATGGCGCGCAGCTCCTTCTCCGGCGTGCCGGAAAAGATCTCCCTGCCCACCGCCTCGCTCACCGCCTGCATCAAGGTGACCCTGCGCCAGGGAGGGTTAAGGTCGAGCAACCGCCCCTGGTAGGGGAAAGCGAGAGCGCCCTTGACCTCCGACACCACCGTGGACAGCAGCTCCTCCAGGAAAGCCATCAACACGTGGTAATCCACGTAGGCCCAGTAGAACTCGAGCATGGTGAACTCGGGGTTGTGTTTGTAGGAGATTCCCTCGTTGCGGAAGTTGCGGTTTATCTCGTAAACCTTCTCCAAACCCCCCACTATACAGCGCTTGAGATAGAGCTCGGGCGCGATACGCAGATAGAGGTTCTGGCCCAGCGCCTGGTGATAGGTGACGAAGGGACGCGCTGTGGCGCCGCCGGGGATAGGCTGCAGCATGGGCGTCTCCACCTCGATGAAGCCGTGTGCGTCCAGGAAACGGCGCAGCGCCTGGATGGTCCTGACCCTCACTCGCAAGCCCTCTCTCACCTTGGGGTTCACGATCATGTCCAGGTAGCGTTGGCGGTAGCGCAGCTCCACGTCCTTGAGGCCGTGCCACTTCTCCGGCAGGGGCCTGAGGCTCTTGGAAAGGAGGGTGAAGGTCGAGACCCTCAAGGTGAGTTCGCCGCGCCGGGAGCGGAACACCTCCCCCTCCACTCCCACTATGTCGCCGATATCCAGTTCCTGAAAAAGGGCGTAGTCCTTCTCGCCCAGGGAATCGAGGGAGGCCAGCAGCTGCAGGCGCCCCTCCCGGTCCTCGAGGTCCGCGAAAGTCGCCTTGCCGTGGCGGCGCAATGCCATAAGCCTGCCCGCCAGGGAGGCGCGGTATCCGCTTTCCTCACCCTCAGCCAAGTCGGCGAAGCGCTCCCTTATACCCGCCGTGGCGTCGCTGCGCGAGAAGGCCAGGGCATAGGGCTCCACGCCGCGTTCCCTCCATTCCCGCAGCTTCTCCAGGCGGCCTCTCACCAGTTCGCCTTCCCCCGCCAACGCAGAGGGGATGTCATCTTCCCGCATAATACTTACGTCCCTTTGCCACAACACACAGCGCGCTTAAGGCTCACACCGAGTATCCAACACCCATTATTGGCCTTCACCAACGGGTTTACCGGTGGGCACCAGCATATATCATCCGTCATGGAAACCGCCAGCGGCGAGCGCTTTCCCCCAAGATGACCGCCACCCATATCCAGCGTTCCGACTTCAGCGCCTGCCATCAGAGGTGAAGGCGCGGCTATTCTTCATACGTGATGAGGGCCGAATGGAAACCCCACGCGTACCCGCTAAGGCAAGGCGATCCATATATCCGGTCGATCACGGAAAAACCGCTCGCGCGGCGCATAGCATACGCGGCTCATCGCTCGATCTGAAGGATGCGGTATTTCAAGACCCCCGAGGGGACCTGTACGTCCACTACCTCGCCCGCCTTGCGGCCCAGGATAGCCTTCCCCACCGGGGACTGGTCGGAGATACAGCCCCTGTCTCCCCGCGCCTCCGCGGCGCTCACCAGGCGCAACCTCATCTCCTCTTTCCTCTCCACGTCCTCCAGCAATACCGAGGAGCCCAGCGTCACCACATCGAGGTCTATCTCATCGTCCTTTATCACCCTGGCATTATCGAGGATGCCCTCTATCTCCATGATGCGGCCGTGCACGAAGGCCTGCTCGTGCTTGGCGTCGTCGTATTCCGAGTTCTCCATGATGTCGCCGAAGGAGCGAGCCTGCTCGATACGCTTTGCCACCTCCCAGCGCTTGACGTTCTTGAGGTAGTCCAGCTCCTCCTGTAGCTTCCGGTACCCCTGTTCCGTGAGCACCACGTCGTCGGCCTTCTCCTCGCGGTATTCGCCCAGGATGGGCTCGTATCCGTTCTCCTCCATCTTCCCGTCCTTATCCTCAAGGGCCGCGCCAACCAGGCCGACCGGTCCTCGGGCATCCCGCCCGCCTTCTCTTCCCCATTAACACGAAAGCCGGGATCGCCGCCCGTAAATGACACGACGCCAAACCCGGAGTCACAAGATGCTATTATAGGCCAGCCACCAGGGTCAGTCAAAGAACCTTGGTCTCCAGCGCGGCCCGTTGCGTCAATAAAAAATCTACTCGAAAGCCCATTCGATGACTCAAAATAAAATCTACTCGAAATATTCCACTTCTTGCTCTGCTTCATTGTGCTGATTTATCATGCCCGAGATCACCGTCTTGAAGAGCTTCCTCTGGATGGAGTTTATCTCCCGCATGAGCTGAGACAGATCTTACATGTGGGAGATAACCCCTCTAACCTGATTGTTTTGCTTTCACTCAGGAATATTTGAGTGGTTTCTCCTCTTTTTCATTTTAAGACCTGCTTACGAAAAATATTAGTCAGAGCCCCCTTTAGTTGTGTATGAAGGAGGGGGAGGAGGTGCCAAGGAATATAGTGGAGCCGTAGGCGAAACGGAATTCCTTGGCCGTGCCCTCAGAGTACCCCTTGGAAACAGAGCGATGCAACAGCCTTCCTCCAGCATTGAGGGCCACTGAACAGGGAGGAGGGGCAGCCAAAGACCGCCGAGGCCTTCGCCATGG
>JACVJG010000274.1 GCA_015711875.1 Candidatus Solincola jinzensis
GTAATCGGCGATCTTCCCGCGGCAGAACTCCAGCACCTCCTCCGCGGTGATGTTGTGCCCGGGCATGGGGAAGACCACCGCCTTTATCTTCTCCCCCAACACCTGGTCAGGCACACCCACCACCGCAGCCTGCAACACCTTGGGGTTCATAAGGATGAGGTTCTCGACCTCCACGGAATAGACGTTCTCGCCGCCGCGCAGGATCATGTCCTTCTTGCGGTCCACTATGGTGTAAAAGCCCTCGTCGTCCACAACCACCACGTCGCCGGATCGGTGCCAGCGCCGGCCGTCCTCGTCCACGATGAAGCTCTCGCGCGTCTTCTCGGGAAGGTTCCAGTAGCCGCGGCAGACCCCGGAGCCGCTGATCAACAGCTCCCCCGGCTCCCCCACCGGCACCTCGCGCAGGTTCTCGTCCACCACCTTGAAAAGGGTGGGCGGAGTGGGCCACCCAATGGACGAGCCGCGATTGATCACCTGCTCTGGCGGCAGCAGTGAGCCGGCTCCGATGGAGGTGGTCTCCGTCATCCCGAAGCCGTTACCGATCTTGGCGTGGGGAAAATCCTTCAGCATGAGCTCGCCCAGCTCCGGGGGCATGGGCGAGCCCCCCTGGAACATCACCTCCACCTTTCCCTCCTCCACCAGCCTGCGATAATTGGGCTGCATGCGCAGCAGCCAGAACATGGCGGTGACCCCCACGAAGAAGTTGACCTCCTCCTCGATCATGGACTCGATGACCTGGTCGGCCTGGAAAAGGGGGAGCACCACCGCCCCCGCGCCCAGCAAGCAGAGGTTGAAGAGGGTGTGCAGGGCGGTGACGTGGAAGAGAGGGACCGAGATCATCTGCTTGATCTTGTAAATATCTTCCATGGTATATCTATCAGGTATGAGGAAGGGCATGCAGCTCAACTGGGCCATGGCGTTGGCGACCACGTTGCGATGGGTGATGATGCTGCCCTTCGGCTTACCCGTGGTTCCGGAGGTATAGCAAATGCTGCAGATGTCCTTCTCGTTCACCTCCACCCCGATAAAGCGAGGGGCTTCGCGCGCCAGGAGGCTGGTGAAGGGCGGGTTTCCGTCCACGCCCTCGCTTCCCGTGACCATTATGGTCTCCAGCCCCTCCAACCGCCCCTTGAGCGGTTGCACTCGCTCGTAAAGATCCCTTTCCACTATGGCCATGCGCGCTCCTGAATCGCGCAGTTGATAGGCTATCTCCTCCGTCTCCAGCCTGGCGTTGATCACCACCGATATCGCCCCCACCGCGGCGATGGCCAGATAGCTGATGCAGAACTCCGGGTTATTGAGGAGGATCATGGCCACGCGGTCCCCTTTGCCGATGCCGTGATCTTCCATCAACGAAGCCGCGGCCTTGCGCACCGCCTCGTCCAGCCGTCGCCGCGTGTACCTCTCCCCCAGGGTGGGGAAGACGAAGATCTCCTCGTCAGGGTATTTGGACAGCCCGTCCAGGAAGATGCCATAAAGGTTCTGGTATCTGCACGCGTATACGCGCTCCAGCGCCCCTTCGAACCATTCATCGATCACGCCGTCGCGTGGCCAACCTTCCATGACCATCACCCCCAGCTCCGGCGTCTCGGCGTTCTCGCCCGTTGCCCTAGACCACGGAAACAGCAATCGAAGCCCGAGACGTTCCTGTATGCCTTTTCCTATCCTATCAACGGCCGCGCCGCGGCATCAAGCGAGCGCCCCGGTTCTGAGACCGTTGCGGGCATCTCATCCTGCCGGCGGCAGCCGGCGATCACTCGCACCGGTCTCTCCTAATCCAAGCGGAAAAGTCTTCATTTATGACTCGAGCAGGCGGCAGACGGCGATCACTAGCACCGGACACACTTCAGGCCAAAGAGACATGAATGGATCTCACGCCCGCCTGGGGAACCATAGACCCTGCAAGCGGAGGCAGCTTTATGATCCGGCATATAACGACAAAGAAAGACGGGTCTCCACGTGAAAAGATAGGGTTGCTGTGTTCGCATCGCGACCAGAGCTTTAGGTCATGATGAGCCCGCGCACATTCAGGAACGCGTGGTCATGAGGGAAGAGGTGGTATGATTATCGCGCTGGTGCTTGCAGCCAAGTAATGAACGCGCATGAACGGGAGCGCGTGGATACGATGACGATAATGGCATCGATATCCCGGCGGTGTTTGATGTCATTAAGGTATCATTCTCACGATAAGTGGTCTAAGTGATCGAGTATACGATGAGGCCTCTGGAGTGGAGGTAGATACTTGATGAAGGAAAAGGTGCTGATACTCGAGGCGGAATACGACGAGGAGCTGCTGGCCCGGCGCATGCGGGAGGTGCTCGACGCCTTCCCCATCACCCTTGAGGGCAAGAGAATCCTGGTCAAGCCGAACCTTCTCGGTCCCTGGCCGGGTGAGAGCGGCATCATCACCCACCCCATGATGGTGAAGGCCATGGTGGAGGCCCTCGAAGAGAGGGGGGGCCTCGTGCAGGTAGGGGACAACCCCGGCCTGCGTGGATACGGCTGCGTGGGGAGAGTGTGCAGAGATACCGGCATGGAGGAGGCCGTCGGCCCTTACTGGACCAATATGGCCGCCTCTCCCCGCCAAGTCGCCTTGAATTCCCGCTTCGTCAAAGAGGTGTCCGTATCCTCCCAGGTGCTCGACTGCGACGTGCTCATCTCCATGCCCAAGTTCAAGACCCACGTGAGCACCCTCATCACCGGCGCGGTGAAGAACAGTTTCGGTTTCCTGGTGGGGGCGGACAAGGCGCGTATGCACGCCTCCGCCCCGCGCTTCCGCGATTTCGGTGAGTTGCTGGTGGACATATACCAGATCCGCGTGCCCGACCTGGTGGTCATGGACGCCGTGACGGCCATGGAGGGCAACGGGCCCTCGTGCGAGGATATACGCCATCTCGGCAAGGTCCTGGCTTCCAACAACGGCGTGGCCCTCGACGTGGTGATGGCGTCCATGATGGGCATGCAACCTTCCATGGTCCCCACCCTGGCCGTGGCATCGCAGCGCGGGCTGGGACCCGCATCCCTGGAGGATATCGAGGTGGTGGGCCCCTTTGAAGTCTTACCTGATTTTAAAAAGCCCTCGACGGTGCCGCGCATGTCGTGGACGGCGCCCTTTCACCGCCTGGTGTTCGCCCTCCTATCGCACCGCGCCCTGGGAGTCGATCGCGGACGCTGCACAGGTTGCCGCACCTGCGAGGACGGATGCCCGGTGGGCGCCATCAAGGTGGAGCGGTATCCCTCCTTCGACTCCTCGAAGTGCATCAACTGCTACTGCTGCTACGAGCTCTGTCCCGAGCACGCCGTGAGGCTCAACCGCCTCCTGCGCCTCGTGCAGAGATAAAGCTATGCCGCTTTTCTACCGTGCGAGGAATTCGCTGCACATGTCCACCCCGCGCTTGGGGTCCAGGGTCCAGGCATCGGCCCCCACGAAATCACGCACCTCGGGCGTGGTGGGTCCCCCTCCTATGATCACCATCCTTCCCTCGCGCAGGCCATTTTCTTTCAGCGCCTCTACTACCTCGCGCATGGAATCGAAGGCGGGGGTGATGAGGGCGGACATGGCCACGATGGGAGCGTCGCTGTCCCTCACCTCCCGTACGAATTCCGCGGGCGCCACGTCAACGCCGAGGTCGCGCACCTCGAAGCCCGCAGCCTTGAAGAGGGTGGCCACGATGTTCTTGCCGATATCGTGTATGTCGCCTGATGGAGTCCCGATGACCACGGGGCCGACAGCCGTCCCTTCCCGTCCGCTCGCCATGAGCGGCTCCAGATCCGCGAGCAGTTCCTTGAAGATCTCGCCCGCCATGATGAGCTCGGAGAGGAAATATTCGCCAGCGCTGTACTTCTCTCCCACTATCTCCATGCCACGCCGGCACTCCTCTATCACCGCCATCACGTCCATACCTGAAGCGAGGGCTTTTTCCACCCGCTCCTTTACCTCGTCGTACAGCAATTGCGAGAAGGCTTCGGATATCTCTCCCGAAGGCCGCGTGAATTCCGCAGTGGTCTTCTCTGGGCTCTCCGCCGCCTCCTCTCTCCGCGCTCTCTTGACGCCGCGGTACTCGAGGCCTGTCTCGACCATGGCCCTGAGGTTCTCGGGCTTCACGTTAACGGGGCATTCGCATCCCGTCGTGAGCATGAAGCCTCCCCCCTCACCCACCTCGTCTATCAACCGCCGGCAATAGGCGGCCACTTCGTCCGGGCTCCCCAGGGTCAGCAGGGCGGCGGGGACGTCGCCGCTGATGCACATATGCCCGCCCAGGATCTCCTTGGCCCGGAAGATATCGGTCATGCCGTCGAGGTCACATACGCACCTGCCCCTGGGGAGCTTTCTCAGATACGGCAGGTTGATGCCCCAATCGGTGTCGAAATGCAGCCAGGGCAGTATGCCCTCGGATACGAAGGCATCCACGTAGCGCTGCAGGAACGGCCACTCGAAACGCTCGAAGACCTCCAGGGGATAGTAGAAACCCGAGCCACGCTCCAGCACGACGAAAGCGGTCATCTTGCCGCTTTCCCTGCACACGCGGATGGCGTTCTCGATGAGATCGTCGCAGGATGCGCGCATCGCCGCTTCCACCTTGTCCGGAACTTCGTGCAGGTCCCTGGTGAACTCCACCAGGGTGCGGCAGAGCGAGAAGGCCATCATCACCGAATCCACCGCCGCCCCCAGGGAAACCGGGGCCCCCTGCTCCTCGCATTTTCTCAAGTCCTCGAGGTAGAAGCGGTTGGACAGCTCCTGCATGGCCACCAGCTTCTCCCAGGACTTTCCGCTCATGGATTCGTAATTCTCCTCCCAGTAGGCGTTCCATCCCAGAGCCGCGATCTTGTCGTAATCCTCACGAGGAAAG
>JACVJG010000275.1 GCA_015711875.1 Candidatus Solincola jinzensis
GATCACCCCCGCCGCCCTGACCCCGGAATAGGCGTTGTAGCGCATGAGGGAAGAGGAGTCCAGGTCGTCCTTGTAGGGGCCCGTCTTCTCGAAGCCCTGGAAATCACCCGTGAGGGTGGCCATGCGCAGCTTGGTGTTGACCACCGCGGCCGCCACGCGGGGATTCCGTTGCAGGTATTCCTTGCTCTTCCACATCAGGAACTCCCCGAAGATGAGCCTGTCCCGCCTGCCGTCCGGAGGCGGTTGCAGGGTGACGATGAGGGCCACGTTGGGCCGCCCCTCGGGATCCACGGTGGCCAGGAACTTCGCCGCCATCTCCTCCGCGAAAAGGTCGATGACCTCCTGGGGCATATCCATCTCTCATTCCCCCTTCGCCCTCGCCGTGGCGCCGGACCAGCGCGCGACGCGCAAGCCCTCCTCCGCGGCTGCCATGGCAAGCCTCTCCATCCTCTCCTCGGCGATCAGTCCCTCCCCGGCGAGCTGGAAGACCATGTCCAGCCGCCGGTACTTGGCGTCGCAGGTGTTATTGAAGGCCAGCAGGTCATACCTCTCCACCGTGGGGAGCTCGTCCCTGATGAAGCGGGCTATGGCCCGGATGTTGTCCTCGCCGTCGGTGTAGCCCGGGATGACGGGGGTGCGTATCCACATGGGCTTGCCGGCGCGAGAGACGGCGCGGGCGTTGTCCAGCACCAGCGCCAGGGGTACTGCGGTGTAGGCGCGGTGCTTCTCCGCGTCCATCACCTTGAGGTCGAAGAGCACCAGGTCCGCCAGCTCCACCAGGGGCCCCAGCCGCTCCCAGCTCACCCCACCGCAGGTATCCAGCGCCAGGTGCACCCCCTCCTCTCCGAGCTTCCGCATGAGAGCGAGGGAGAAGTCGGACTGCAGGGCGGGCTCCCCGCCGGATAGCGTCACCCCGCCACCCGATTTTTCGTAGAAAACGCGGTCCCGCAGCGCCTCCGCCGCCACCTCCCCCACCGTCCTCACCTTTCCTATCACCTCCAGGGCGGCGGCGGGGCAGGCCTCCTCGCACAACCCGCAGGCGTCGCAGCGCTCACGGTCTATGGCCATCCCCTCGGGGGTGAGGGTGAGGGCGGCGCGCGGGCAGGCGGAAAGGCAGTCACGAGCCCCGATGCAGCGCACCTCGTACCATACCAGCTGCGGGTCACGCGTCAGCCCCTCCGGGTTGTGGCACCAGGGACAGCGCATGGGGCACCCTTTTAGAAAAACGGTGGTGCGGATGCCGGGCCCGTCCTCGGTGGAATAACGCTGCAGGTTGAAGACCACCCCGGTCACGGCGTCCCGCTCAGAGCTCATGGGACTCCCTCGCGATGATCTCGTCCTGCATCTCCCTCCCCAGCATGACGAAATAGGCGTTGTAGCCCGTTACCCGCACCAGGAGGTTGCGGTAATCCTCCGGCCTGCGCTGCGCCTCGCGCAGGGTGTCGGGGTCGATGACGTTGACCTGCAGCGCCGTGCCCCCCTTCTCGCCGTAGGCACGCAGAAAAGCCATGAGCTTGCTTATGTGCTCGTCGTCGCGCAGGAGGGAGGGGCTGAAGCTGATGGTGTGGGAGGCGCCGTTGGGAGCCGTTTCCAGGCCCAGCTTGCCCACCGAGAGGGTCACCGCGGTGGGGCCGTTGCGGCAGGCCCCGTCCACGGGGCCGATGGCGTTGGAGAGGAAGGTACCCTTTTTCCTGCCGTCCGGCGTGGCCGCCGTCCCGGGCGCGAAGGCTATCCAGTAGTTCCAGGAGAGATAGCCGGCGCGGTAGCGCCTGCCGGTGGCCGGTGAGACCCTCTCGCTCACCATCACCGTCCATAGCTGTGAGAGGTAACGCGCCACCTCGTCGGCATAATCGTCGTCGTTGCCGTACTTGGGCGCCTTGTTGAGGAGGGTCTGGCGCAGCGCCTCGTACCCCTCGAAGTTATCTTGAATAGCGCTTACGAGATCCTCCATGCTCACCTTGCCGTCCTCGTAGACCAGCTTCTTCACCGCGGCCAGCGAGTCCGCGGCGGTGGCGAAGGCCACCCCCTCCACGGTGATGTAGTTGTGGCGAGCTCCGCCCTGGGTGATGTCCCTGCCGCTCTCCGCACAGCCCCCCACCAGGGCGGAGAGATAAGGGGTGGGCTCCCAGGTGGCGCGGATGCGGTCGGCCTCGTCGCTGATGGAGAGCATGTAGTCCATGAGCGCCCTCATCTGGGTCTCGAATGCGGCCTTGAACTCGTCCCAGGTGGAAAAACCCTCCACCTTTCCCGTGTCCGGGCCGATGCGCTTGCCGGTGGCGGCGTCGCGTCCGCGGAAGAACACCATCTCCACCGCTTTGGCCAGGTTCACGTTCACATCCACGGTTCCGGAGCGGTCGTCCCCCTGCAGGGTGTTCTCCAGGCAACCCACGGGAGCGTAATCCCACAGGCGGTCCCCAGGAAGGCCCTGCCAGGCCAGGCCGCGTATGGAGTTCTCGTCGAAGTTCATGAGGAAAGGGGATCCCTGCGCCCTGGAGATCATCTCCGCCACCCGGCGCAGCAGGGGCTCCGGGGTCCCGCGGTGCAGCCTGATGTTGGGCTTGGGCTCCAGCATGTTCATCTCCTCGATGACCTCCAGGATCAGCCAGGTCAGCTCGTTGGAGGCGTCATTGCCGTCCGCGTCCATGCCGCCTATGGTCATGAGCTGGCCGAAGCCGGAGTTGATGCCCTGGTTGTTCATGACCCTGCACTGGAAGTCGTAGGCGTAGTTGTGCTTTATCCAGTAGCACTCCAGAAGCTCCTTGGCCTTCTCGCGCGTGAGCCTCCCGCTTTCCAGGTCGGCGCGGTAATAGGGGAGCATGTACTGGTCGAAGCGGCCATGCGACAGGCCCGCGCCGGGGTATGACTCCGCGGCCATGACCAGCATATGGGTGAGCCACAGCGACTGCAGGGCCTCATGGAAGGTCTCCGCCGGCTCCCAGGGCACCTTGCGGCAGATACGCGCTATCTCGCGCAGCTCTTCCGCCCTTCCGGCGTCCCCCTCCTCTCGCGCCAGCCTTTCGGCCTCCTCCGCGTAGCGCCCGGCGATCTCACGCGCCGCCTCGCAGCACTCCATGAGGGCGCGCAGAAAATCAGCGTGGTCGGGATCGTCGATCCCGGCGAGAAGCTCCTCAAGGCCGGCGCGGATGCCCGAGAATCCCTCCCGCAGCACGCGCGGGTAATCGGGTATGAGATGACCTGGCACTGCGCCGGCGTTGCCTATGCCCAGCTCGTTTATCTCCGCTGCCCGCTTCCACCACCTCTCCACCGCTCTCCTCCATTTTCTCGCCTCACGGCGGTTCAGGCACCTGGAGAGGGCGGTGTTGAACTGCCCGCCCACGATGAGCTCTCCCTCCAGGATCCGGACGGGTAGGTACCGCCGGCAGACCTCGCGGAAGAAGATGGCCTTGCGCATCGCCAGGGAGCGGTCCCAGAAACCCTCCGGCAGCTCCACCACGTGCGCCGACGCGCGCAGCGACTCGGAGAACGCCCCCATGAAGGGCACCAGCTCTGGTATGATGCCCCAGTTCACCGGGGACCACACTACATCCCATTCCGTGCCGGTGGTGAAAGGCATGACCTCGTTGCGGAAATAGGGCCTGCTCTCGATGGAATAATATTCCTCGCGCAGCCTGCGCACCCGCGGCGTCAGACTGTCCGAGGCATGCCATATCCTCTCGGGCGAGATGACTCCGCTCTCCCTCATCCTGCACGCACCTCCCGGAACCAGGCCGGTTTGCGCCGGCCCGAAAACACGTCTGCTCCCAAGACCAGGATATGCCCGCGCCTGCCGCGGCGACATGATGTCCGTCACTTAACAGGTTAACAAAAAGCGCCTGCTGACCCAAGTTAAGCGGGCTTGGCCCCATATCCGCTTTTCGCTCCCCCCGCGGCCAGGCGCGACCGCCGTGGCCGGCGAAGTCGCATGGCGGTTCCTTCTATCCCCCAGGAGGGCGGGGCCGGCAATAGCTCCCGCTAAGGCCATGGGCGACGTCAGCCTGCCTCTCATCCTCTGCTCATGGGGACACGGGGTCCACGCGTTTCCCCTTAGGTACGGGATCGCTCTCATGCCTGCTGATAAGGACATGGGGATTGTATGCTCGGGCGGGGGCGAGAGCTGAAGGACATGCGGCCGACGGGCTGCTCGCATATCGGAAGCGAGCTTATACCTCCCGCCTGTAATGAAACCTGCCGACCACCGAGGTCTCCCGGGCGCGGTTTCCGGAAAAGAGTCTAAACGGCGACGCGAGGCCGGGGTCTCGCCCCCTCCGCCCCCGCTCTTTGGCCGTGAGGCGGGCGCGATATGAAGGCCTGTCCCTATATGGCATAAAAGGGAAGGCGCGCCAGGATGGGACGGATGGCCCGCAGCGATGGTCCTCAAAGAGGACACGGGCTTGATGCGGGGCGGAAAGGCGTTTCTGAGCCTCATTCCCGACTCGCCCCCCCGGGCAGGAAGGGATAGAGCGTGGGGCGCTAAAAAAGCAGTTTCTGGAACTGCCAGTCCAGAAGGGAGCGCCCCACCTCCAGCAGGCGGAGGTCACGGTCCATGGCGCGCATGATCTCGTCCGTCGGGACCCTCGCCTCCTCCACCGCCGCGCGCATGCTCTCCACCCATTCCGGCAGGGCCTTGCCGAAAAAGAGCAACAGCTCCATGCGCTCCCTGCCGTTCTCCGCCTCGCCGAAGGAAAGCTCCAGCAGGCGGTAGCCCAAGGCACGGTACGCGGTGAGCTCCACCTTCCTCTGGGCCAGTATGGTACGGAGGTCAGGAGAGATGGCCTCGGGATCAAGGGTCGAGACCACCAGGTGGTGCCAGCGCTCCAGATAGGACACCATGACCGGGAT
>JACVJG010000276.1 GCA_015711875.1 Candidatus Solincola jinzensis
TTCCCTGCATATCATCTGCATGGACCGCTTCGTGCAAAGACACGACCTGGTGCTGCTCACCCTGGTGCAGATGGGGGTGGTGGCCGCGCTGCACGCGGCGTCCGGGCTCGTCTTCGAGGACTTCACCTTCCCCACCGGTGGTTTCGTGTGGATGACCATCGCCGTCTGCGGCGTCCTCGCCTCCGCCGCGGCCTTCTTCGTGCAGGCCTGGGCGCAGAGGGTGCTCTCGCCGGTGCGCACCTCGGTGGTGCTGATCATGGAGCCGGTGTTCTCCGTCCTCTTCGGGATGGTGCTCTTGAGCGAGCGTTTGAGCTGGCGGGGCTGGCTGGGGTGCGCGGTGATGCTCGCGGCCATGCTCATCACTGAGGTGAAGCCGGAGCCGGTTGCGGCCGGCTCGTAATGACGAAGGGGTTGAGCGCGAGGCGGGTTTCACTCTCCGCCCTCTTCTCACAGGTGGCTGAGGATCTTGGAGAAAAAGTCTATCGCCCTGGGGCTGCGTGGATTGGTAAAGATTTCCTCGGGAGGGCCTTCCTCCACGATGTTGCCGTCATCCATGAAGATGAGGCGGTCCCCCACCTCCTTGGCGAATCCCATCTCGTGGGTGACCACCATCATGGTCATGCCCTCGCGGGCAAGGTCCTTCATAACGTCCAGAACCTCCTTGACCAGCTCGGGGTCGAGGGCCGAGGTGACCTCGTCGAAGAGCATGAGGTCGGGCTCCATGGCCAGGGCGCGGGCGATGGCCACGCGCTGCTGCTGTCCGCCCGAGAGGTGGGCCGGGTAGGCCGAGGCCTTTTCCTTCAGCCCCACCCTCTCCAGGAGGTTCAGGGCCTTTTCCTCCGCTTCCGCGGGGTCCATCTTCTTGACCTTGACAGGTGCGAGGGTGACGTTGCGCAACGCTGTGAGGTGGGGGAAGAGGTTGAAGCTCTGAAAGACGATGCCCACCTTCTGGCGCATGGCGTTAATATCCACCTTGTGGTCGGTGATATCCACGCCCTCGATGTATATATGCCCGCTGGTGGCGTGTTCAAGCCCGTTCACGCAGCGCAGCATGGTGCTCTTGCCGGAACCGCTGGGCCCCACCACGACCAGCACCTCCGAGGGCCTGACTTTGAGGTTTACCCCCTTGAGCACCTCATGGAACCCGAACCGTTTGTGGAGATCGACGATCTCCACCATGTATTCGCCGTTCAAGCCCCCTCCCGGGATCATGTTATCGTGCGACCAACATATATTACCCCATAAAGCGCCTCGGCGTGGACGTCTGTGCCACAAGCGGCGCAATGCCGCCGCCAGCCGTCTATCCTTAATGGCAAGGCGGTTGGCAATGGACGATATAAGACACGGTCTTTTTCAAACGCTTTCCGACCCTCAATCCTTCATGGCAAGGCGGGTGGTCATATACTGCACCAGCCTCATCAAGGGTAGGGTGATGATAAGATAGCACAGGGCGGCCCCCATGAGCGGGGTCACGCTGGCGTATTTCCCCATCATCTCCCTGCCGCGGAAGAACACCTCCGCCAACCCTATGGTGGCCACCAGGGCGGTGTCCTTGAGCAGAGCGATGAACTCGTTGGACAGGGGCGGGATGACGTTCCTTATCGCCTGCGGGAGGATCACATAGCGCATGGCCATAAGATATCCCATCCCCAGGGAGCGCGCCGCCTCCATCTGTCCCTTGTGTATGGACTCGATGCCAGCGCGGAAGATCTCCGCCTCGTACGCCGCGTAGCAGATGGTAAGCGCGATAACCCCGGCCACGAACTGGCTGAGATTGAGCCCCATGTAGGCGAGGCCGAAATAGACGATGAAGATCTGCAGCAGCAGCGGCATGCCCCTGATGACGTCGATATAGACCGCCGCCAGGAAGCGGAACGGCTTTACCCTGGATATCCTCACCAGGGCGACCATGAGGCCGGCAGCGAGTATGCAGACCTCCGAGATCACCGCCAGCTTTATGGTCACCCAGAGGCCCTTGATCACGTAGGGCATGGTCTTTTCAAAGACCCGCCAGTTGAAGAACTCGTTGACGAACTTCTTGCCGGCCTCGAACCTGGTGAAGAATACCGCCAGGAAAACGACCAGCGCGGCGGCGGCCAGGATCCCCGTTATCCAGGACACGGCCTTCAGCCTTGTGCTTTTCACCGACACCTCCTTTCAAAGCAAAGGGCCCGCACGCTCTCGCGCGCGGGCCGCTCACCGATGCATCAGGATGCCATACCCGATGGCGTCCGTCCTATTCCTTCCCGAACCATTTCTCGAATATCTCGTCGTAGGTGCCGTCAGCCTTCATATCCGCCAGCGCCTTATCGATGGCCTCCTTGAGCTGGTCGTTGCCCTTGCGGATGCCGATGCCGTACTTCTCGTCCGTCTTTATGGTGGCCACCACCTCGGTCTGGCCGCGCATCTTGCTCAGATAGGCATTGACGGGATAGTCGTTGAGAATGGCGTCTATCCTCCCCAGCTCCAGTTCCTGGAAGGCAAGCAGTATGGTGTCGTACTTGCGGATCTCCTTTATGCCGGGGATCTCCTCGGCGGTGAACTGGCCGGTGGTGTCCACCTGCACCCCCACCACCTTGCCCGCGAGGTCTGCCTCGCCCTTGATCTCGGTGTTGCCCTTCTTCACCGCTATGGACTGGTTGGAGTCTATGTAGGGATCGCTGAAATCGATCTCCTGCAGCCTCTCTTCGGTGATGGTCATGGCGGACATGATGATGTCGTACTTGTCGGCCTTCAACCCGGGTATGATCCCGTCCCAGGCGGTGCTGATGATCTCCAGCTCCAGGCCGAGCCGTTTCGCGAGCTCCTGGGCTATGTCGACATCGAAGCCCTCCGGCTTGCCGTCAGTTCCGATGGATTCGAAGGGCGGATAGGTGGTGTCGCTGCCCATGAGCAGCTTGCCCTTCTGGATGGTGGTGACGGTGATCTCTTCCTTCTTCTCCTCCTCTTTCTTCTCCTCTTTCGTCTCGCCGCAACCCGCGGCCAGGAGGCCCACCACCAGGGTGAGGGCGAGAGTGAGGATCAACGTGGCGAGAATCCCTTTCCTGCGCATCTTCCCTCCTTGTCCCATTTCGGCCGGCAACGCTGAAATTATATAGTGAATGTGAATTCCGCACAATTCTTGGTCCCGCTTCGTAGCATGGCGGATAGCGCCCCATTGCTTGCTCTCATCCAGCCATCTCTCCAGGGAATACACAGGCGTGAGGAAGACGGGTCTAAAACCAAAGAAAACGAAGAGCGGAATCAGGGAATAAGAAGTTGGAGCAAGACGGGCTTTGGGCGGCGCCAGGACTGATCCCAGAACACGGTCTCACGCGGCGTATCCGCCCCTTAAGCGTCGACGCGCAAGCCCTCTCGCCTACCTCATGCCTACCACGCCCACCGTCCGCAGCGGTGGCCGCAGGGAAATCGCGGCGTTCGCCGCCTCCTCGTCTATCTCGCTTACGCGAACGTCCACCGCCAGGCCCATGGAGGCGGCCATGAGGGACACCTGGGAAAGGGCGATGGGTATGTCGATCATCCAGAAGGGTTTCTCGAGCATCTCGTAGAGGAAGGAACGGTCGGGCTCGGCAACTCCCACCACGGCGGCCCTCCACGCTTCTTCCGCTCCGCAAGCCCGGGAAAGCTCCTGCAGGGTCTCCTCCCGCCTGACGCCGATAAAATGCCATTGCTGGGTGTTGCCGGCGCTGGGCGCGACGCGGGCGGCCTCGAAACAGGCCTCCAGGGCAAGGTCCAGCGGCACGCCAGGGTCGCTTTCACGCTTCTCCCTTAATTGGCGCAGGAGGCCTGCGACGTCCTGGGTGGCGGGAGCGGAAAAGGGTTCCCGCGCCAGCTCCCGCACGCGGTAGGGGATACGCATGCCCTCGAGATAGGCGATGGCCTCAAGCGGCTTGCGTTTCCTCGATATCTGCAGATACAGCACGTGGTCCATGTCCACGGCCTTGACCCGAGGCTTGGGTTTGCCGAAAGGGATCACCGCGGGGATGTAGGTGTCGACGCCGAAGCCCATCGCCTCACCCACCTCCCGCTGGTTCAATCCCCCCAGCCAGCAGGTACCGAGTCCCGCCTCGGTCAGCCAGAGAACCACGTCCTCGGCCGCCATAGCGGCGAGGGGCAGCTGTCGCGGCCGATCGCTCACCACGTCCGCGCGCGGCACCGCCAGCACCAGGAAGCCCGCCACCGGCGAGCGATTGAGCCACAGGTTGATCTTGCCCTGCATGCCCTTGTGGATCCTTTTCTTTATCCTTTCCACTCTCTCCGCGTCGCAGACGACCGTGATGCTGCCCTCCGCGGCTCCCCGGGTGGAGGTAGCCAGTCTCACCACATCCGCCAGGGACGCGAAAAACGCCTGGTCGTATTGGCCGGGGAGGTACTTGCGATGGGAGCGGCGGGCGTATAAAACCTCCCATAGCTTCCATGGCGTGTCGGAATATGAAGGGTAATCCCGGGTGGCGGCTTTGGTCTGCTCCATGGCTCACCGTCCTGTGCTCGATATCCCCTCGCTCCCTACGCTGAGCATGATAACACAGGATGAGGCCGCTGCATCCTCGCGGCGGCTCCCGGATCAACGCTCCACAAATCCCGTTTTACCTCGCTCCCTTGCACGGCTCTACCGGGACGACGTGGCCTCATTTCCCCATATAGCGCCCTGCGGGCGTCAGATCCCCCGGATCGCCGCATCTTCGCTTTCGTGTCCCCCCGACCAGGTGCAGGCACCGCTCAGGGGACCGCAACCGCTGGCGATAACATTCCACCGCGCTCTACCCGCCCATCTCTCACCAACCGAAGCCTTCGCCGCGGCGCTTTCCCTTTCTCAGGATGTTTGCCCGCC
>JACVJG010000277.1 GCA_015711875.1 Candidatus Solincola jinzensis
AGGGTCACGGTGACCCGGGAGGCGGCGATGGGGACGTCACGATAATAGGGAACGGCGTTCCAGTAGAGGCGGTCGTAATCCTCCGCGTAGATGAAAGCGCCTTTCATGCGGTAGCTGATGATCCATCCCCGCCGCTCGTCACGGGCCTGGAACCTGACGCGCACCGTCTTGCCGCCCTGGTAGGAGTCGACCTCCCACAGGCCGGAGTCGTAAGGCGTGCCGTCTAGGTTGAGCACCTCGATGTCCGTTATGCGCACCTTGCCGTAGGTCCTGCCCTCGGTGACGTCCCGGGCGGGCAGCGAGCTCAAGTCGCGGGTGATGAAGGAGAAGCCGCCGTGGAAGTCGATCACCTGGGTCTCCCGCACCGTGAAGGACCCGTCCCCGTGCACGGTGATGTTGGAGTCGAAACGCTCGTATTCCCAGCTCTTATCGGTTTCTCCGGCGGGGGTTTCCGTGCTGCCGCCGCAGGAGGCGGTGATGACCATTAACAGGCCGAGGCACAGGGCAACCGCCGCCCACCTTGAACCCAAGAGCTTCGGTTCTCTGTAGATCATCCCTACCCTGACTTTCCGCCTGGGGTCAGGTTTTGAATTTCGGCTTTTACTTCAATGCATTTGACCTGATAATTCCAATCATAAAATTCAAGCTTCAAGATTCAAGACCTGACCCCAGAAGGTTTTCCACGAAGTCGCGGATGCGCGTCTCCACCTGGGCGCGGTCGTACCAGCGCGAGTCGGTGTGGTCTGCCTCGATGATCAGCGCCGGCTTGCCAGTGCGCCGCGTGAACTCACGGGCCAGGTCGTACTGGCCCAGGGAGTAGGGCTTGCAACTGCGGTTGGAGTGCATGATCATGCCGTCAACCCCGAAGCGCGTGGCCAGGGACTCTATCTTGTCCGCCATGCGCTCGAGGTTGATGTTCAGGTAGACCTCGGTATAGATCCTGGCCATGCTCTCCAGGGGTTTCTCCGCGTCCACCCCCTCGAAGGTCCAGGCGCTGGTATAGGTGTCCGCCACCAGGCAGGTCTCCAGCTCCATGAACAACCTGCCCAGGTTGCGCATCTCGTACCACACCGGGATGTTATCCCACAGCAGGCGGTATTTCTCGGAGGGCAGGATGCCGATGCCCTCCTCGATGCGCCTCTTCATCTCCTCCAGGACCCCCTGGTAGAAGTCCACCACTTCCTGGGTCCCCCGCAGGGTGACGATGGGAGCCATGAGGATAAAGGCGTCGAAGCAGGTCATGGGCGCGGGACGGTGCTCATTGCAGGCCAGCACCTCCTTCCACAAGGCGGAGGCGAAAAGGGACTTGGCGGCCACGTCCACGAAGCGAGGTTCGTCGTATTCCTTCCCCGTGATCCTCTCCAGAAAGGACACGTACTCGCGCATCTGGCGCACGGAGTATTCGGCGAGATGCTCGGGCAGGTCGCCACGCACGAAGGGAGTGTCGAATATGAAAAGGGGCACGCCGAAGAAGCGCGCCAGCTCCTCGTACCACTTGAACACGGTGTTGCAGATGTTGTTGCAGGCCACCAGGAAGGTGGGTCGCGGCAGTCCCCCGATGGGGCCGCCCCTGGTGATGGCGCTGCCGATGTCGCCGCGGGCGTAGGAGCAGAGGTCGCGCGAGAAGCCGCGCCCCTCCGCCACCTCGCACAGCTCCACGTTCATGTGCGCCGCGCCGCACATGGCGCCGTGGTTCTCCGGATAGACGGGTATGACGTCGAAGGCGATAAGGGGCTCCACGGGGGCGCCACTGGTTATCCAGGCGATATGCCTATCCGTTCCCTCAGCGCTTTTGGCCTCGATATAATATTTGGTCATCAGCTCGCGCATGGCGCCGGCCGATTTTATCTTGCGGCGCTCCCGGTCCGCCTTCTCCTCCTCCGTGAGCTCTTTCGCGTCATCGCTCATCTTCCGACCTCCTTGCATGAATAGATCCCGCTTTGCGCCCCTTTCCCACCAAAAGGACGAAGCGGCAAAACGCTGAAAACGCATGCCCTCCCGTGCATCCCGATCCCGAAGGGCTCGGTTCGCCATCCGCCATCAAGCATCCCTTGATGCCCGGCTCCCTTTCAGACCCCGGAGATGGTCTCGATGAAGGCCTGCAGGCGCGTGCGCAGCTGCCCGCGGGAAAAAGACTGCAGCTCGCTCTCCAGAACCAGCGAGGGCACCTCCAGCTCATCCTGCAGGCGCTTTCTCAGGTAAGGCATGTCGAAAAGGTGCGGCTCGCAGAAGCTCTGGAGGAAGAAGACCACCCCCCTGGCCCCGCTGTCCCGTACCTGCCGCACCAGCCTCTCGAAACGGTCCTCGATGCACTGGTGCTTGGCTGGGCAGTTGACCCGCTCCCACATCCTCCTAGCCAGGGCCTCGTCGGGGGGAGCGGTTTCGTCCACGTAAGCGTCGAAGTAGCGGTGGCCACAGCAGAGGTCGTCATCCACCACGTCAGCGCCAAGCTCCAGCAGCAACTCGAAGAGGTCGGGGGTGGCGCAGACGCTCCCGCTTATCAGCAGTGGAACCTTATCATTCTTTTCGTTCTCCGCTGCCGTTCCCCCGCCTTCGAGATCCTCCAGCAGCTCGTGCAGCAACTCGTTGTGCTTCTCTCGCCGCATCCAGAAGCCGGCCACCAGGCAGGCGGTAGCGGAAAGCCCGTCCAGGGCCACGGTGCCAGAGGCGCGCGCCTTGTAAAGGCGGTCCGCCAGCCGGCGGTTGCGGTTGTAAACGTGGATGCTCTCCTCGAGCGCGTCGTCCCATATCTCCTTGCCGGTGAACTCCTCCACGCCGTGGCGGAACCTCCTTACCTCCTCAACCAGAAAGGGCAGGGACACCTCCTCCCCCATGCGGATGGGGAGGACCAGGTCGCCGTGGTAAGGGAAGCCGGTGTTGCGGCGCCAGATGTCCGAGAGGCGCATCATGGTGTCGCAGGTCTGCACGAACACCGCCCCCTCCAGGTAGTCGAGCTCCCCCGCAAGGGCCATGTCCAGATCGGTACGGGCCAGGGAGCAACAGTAGGCCTGCAGGTGGGCGTCGGCGTGGGTGATGGCGCGCACCGCCCCCATGAGCCGCACCGGCGTCAGCCCCGCCGCGTGCAGTATCTCCTCGGGGGTGTAGGAACAGAAGATGCCGACGGGCCTCTCTCCCGCATCCTTAAGCCCGGCCAGGTGAGGGTAAGGGTCCCTCCACAAATCCAGACACTCTTCCACTATGGTCCCGACTTCCATGGCCCTCCTTTCTCGCGCCGCCGTTTAACTGCCCCATGCGAGCTTTTCCCTCTACCGCGCCAAAGACCCTCCGCTTCCGCGGCAATCCGTCCCACCTAGTCGACACCATGTTTATTCTAGCAGCAAAGCTCGGGGTCAAGCAGGACACAATCCACGC
Organism: Candidatus Solincola jinzensis; assembly: GCA_015711875.1. The sequence goes on from JACVJG010000277.1 coordinate 3,373, forward strand.
GATCATCGGCGCCGTCAAGCCAGGTCATTATGACTTGTGGCCGGATGCGTGGCAACAAGGTGCTGTATGCTGGCGGAAACGCAGGAACGTGCGCGCAAGAGTCCAAGCCATCGACAAGCTTGAAATCGCTGAGCGCTTCTCATTCACCCCTCATGGACCCGCTGGAGCAAGAGGTAGATGAAAGCCCTGAATGGCGCCGTTTGCTGTGCGCTAAGGGTGAGCCCACGGGCGATAAGCGATAAAGACGTGAGAAGCCCGTGAATCGTCACGCTGGCGAGCGTCTTCTCGAGAATCACCGATGGTCCATGGCCGGCTTACCACTTATGGGGCATCTGAAGCCGCTCGCTCGGTTTTTCATAACCACGCGGGGTGATCATCATCCCCCCTCGCACGCACGTGGTAGAATTTCCCACGATAACCAGGCAATCCATTCCAAGTTCCACCCGCGCAAGCTCCGCGAGGGGCTTCACGGACACCTCCTGGCCAGGCCGGAAGGCGTTTCTTACCACCCCGACCGGGGTGTCCGGGGCGCGGTATTCCATGGCTATCTCCGCCGCCCGCCGCAGCCCCTCGCGCCTCCTGCTGGAGGAGGGGTTGTAGAGGACCAGGACCATGTCCGCGGCCGCCGCCGCACGTATGCGCTTCTCGATGCTTTCCCACGGCGTGAGGTAGTCGCTCAAGCTCACCACGGAGAAGTCGTTGCTCAACGGCGAGCCGAGGAGCGCGGCGGCGGCGCAAAGCGCCGGAATCCCCGGAACGATCTCCACCTTGATGTCGCCCGGAAACTCCTCTCCCGAGAGCGCGAGATCGCCCAGGACGCCCGCCATGCCGTAGATGCCCGGGTCGCCGCCCGATACCAGACATACCGTCTTCCCCTTTTCGGCCAGGCGCAGGGCCGCCCTTGCCCTTTCCATCTCCTCACCCATGGCGAAGGAGATCGTTCTTGCGGACGGAGATACGAGGCCTCTCACCTGGTCGATATACGTCCTGTAACCTATGACGAACTGCGAGGAACGCAGGGCTTTCCAGGCCCTGGGGGGCAGAAGGCCGGGGTCTCCGCTGGCGATCCCCACCAGCGTCAGGCGCCCCACCGACCCGCCGTCTCTATCCTCCTTTGCCGCTGCGACGGCCACCGTGACTCTCTCGAACTTCGTTTTGGGAACCAGGAGCTCACCCCCACCGCTTGCCGCTATGGCCGCCTTCTCGCAGACGCCGGAGATGCCCAGGGTCCTGGCCACGGCGGGGCTCGGGGGAGAAGGGGATTCCACCGCCTCCAGCTCGCCGCGGGAAAGGAAGCGAAGGGGGAGCTCCCGTTCGCGCGCGAAGCTCAACAACCCCGCCTCGTCTTTCTTGTCCGCCACCGTGGCCAGCAGGCCTATCCCGGCCGGGGAAAGGCGGCGACGTCTCAGGGTTTCGGCCACCGCCGCCTCTATGTCCCCGCTTGCCAC
>JACVJG010000278.1 GCA_015711875.1 Candidatus Solincola jinzensis
TAACCACCACGTCCACCTTGCGCCCGATGAACCTTTTTCCTCTTTCCACCACCACCATGGTGCCGTCGTCCAGGTAGCCGACGCCCTGGCCCTGTTCCTTGCCCTCCTTTATCAGGGTGAGGGAGACGGACTCTCCGGGCAGCACTATCGGTTTCAGGGAGTTCGCGAGCTCGTTAATGTTCAGCACGCGCACACCCTGCAGCTCCGCTATCTTGTTGAGATTGAAATCGGTGGTCATGACGGGAATGTTGAGCTCCCTGGCCAAGGCGATCAGTTTCGTGTCCACGCCCGACATGTCGGGGAAATCCCGTTCCTCTATTTTCACCTCCACGCGTTCCTGCCTCTGCAGTGCGTTGAGGGTATCCAGCCCCCGCCTTCCGCGATTGCGCTTGAGCGGCTCCTCGGAATCGGCGATGGACTGCAGTTCCTCGAGGACGAAGCGGGGAACCACCAGATCTCCCTCCAGGAAACCGGAGCGGCAGATGTCGGTGATGCGCCCGTCGATGATCACGCTGGTGTCCAGTATCAGGGCAGGCCGCCGACTCTCCTCCGTATCGGTTTTCGCCTGTACCTGTCGCGAGCCGCGGAAAAGGTTCAGTATGTCCTCCTTTTTCTGCACCGCGATGATATACCCGATGACCCCGCAGAAGGCGTAAAGGACCAGCGCGAAGACCCACCCTGGATAGGAGCGGAAAAGTATGACCGAGGGGAGGAAGGCAATGAGAAACCCGGCTATGATGCCGACCGCTCCCATGAGTATATCGGTGCCGGGGATGTCCTGGATCGCCACCTCAAAACGGTTGAGCAGTTTTGCCAGGTACCTTCCCGCGGCCCCCCCGATGACGAACCCCAACCCTACGCAGACGATGACGGATACTATGAGGCCGATAAGATAATAAGTCGGGTCGAGATCGCTCAGGTACTGCCTCTCCAGAAGCTTTCCCAGCTCATAGCCCCCTATCCCTCCGACAAACATGAAGATGAGCCGGACGACGAGGACTACCATGAATCGATCACGCTTCCTTAACGGCGGCGCAGCCCTCCCTTCCTGGGTATTCCCCGAGCGGATGATGAAAGATGATAATACCCGGGGTCTATAAACATTATAGCTTAATGCGGCGCGAAACGCGCTTTTAAGATATCAAGAGGGTGAGAACGCCTCCTCGATCATGCGCAGGGCCTCTTCCGCTCCCACCCTTACCGCGAAGGCCAGCTCGCTGGCCAGTATCTCGCGCGCCTGGATGAGCATGCGCTTCTCGCCGCTGGAAAGCCCTTTCTCCATGTCCCTGAGGGTGAGGTTGCGCACTACCTCGGCTACCTGGAATATGTCTCCGCTGCGCAGCTTGTCGCGGTTCTTCTTGTAACGATGGTTCCAGTTGCTGGGCATGGGGCTCTGCTTCTCGGCCAGGATATCGAAGACCTTGTCCACCTCTTCCTCACTGATGACGCTGCGCAGGCCCACCTGCTCGGAGTTGTCCGCGGGGACCATCACCTTGAGGTTGCCCTGGCACATCCTGAGGACGAAGTAGGTCTTTTTCTCTCCCTCCACGTCCTTTTCGGAAATGCCCTCGATGACCCCCGCCCCATGGTGAGGATAGACTACCACATCTCCGACATGAAACATCCTCATCACCTCTCAGGCCTCTTGGGCTTACCCGGCGCGACCTCACCGCGCGAAAGGATACCCTCATCACCTTGGTGGCTTGGAGTGGCATGGCGCGGACAGAGCTTCCCGGGCAACAACCATCCTTCGCTGTTCAAACCTTATGCCTTACGGACGCTCGCGCCCGCCGCCCGGGCCCGTGGTTTCCCGCCTCCTAGGTGAGGCTGTAAACGCCGAGGGTGCTTATGCGGTCGTTTTCCCGTTCCAGCACGCTCTTCAGGTCCAGGCCAAGCAGGCAACAGGTAGCCGCGAGATAGAACATGGCGTTGCCCAGCTCCATCTCGATGACGTCTGCGCAGTTGGGGCAGAGCTTGCCCTCTATATGGCTCTTGACGTAGTTGGCCACCTGGGAAAAACTTGCTTCCTCCGGCAGTTCCTGTTTCCTCGCCTCTATGCTCAAGCAACCGCAGCTGGTCACAGTCTTCGCCAGGGCGCGGTTTATCCTGGTGGCGGCGTCCTGGAGTTTGGTCATGACATCGAGGATGCTGCGGTTGCGGACCAGGTGCTCCGACACCGTCTTCTGGAATTCCGCACAATCCGCCTCGCGCATTATCTCCTCCATATCATCCGCCTAGGTCAATTATAGTTTCGGCCTTTCAGCAGTGTCAAATCAGCGCATTAAGAGCGCGGATATCAGGTCTATATTCCTTATTTTGGCATCATTGCGGGTAGGGATCAGAGTTAGGTCAACTTGCATGCCAAGTTCTCTCCCCTTCAAACGCGCGGGCTTGAAAGCCATGCGGCCGCCGGCCACAGGCCCATCCCTGTCGAGCGTCTGTTTGGCGACTCCACTTCATAGCTGGCCCCTTTGCCTATGCGCATGGCGAATTGCCGGCTATACCATCATCAACACAAGGGGAGCGGGGATTTGAGGGGACGCGATCGCGCGGGGCGCAGGGAAGCGCTCGTCAGGTGTATCTTTCCATCAGCGAGGACTCGGCGATGCGCCGTAAACCATCCTTGATGGCGCGGGCGCGGACCTTCCCCACCCCCTCAACCTCGTCGAGCATCTTCTCCGTGGCCTCCATGATGTTGTGCATGGTCTTGAAGTTCTTGACCAGCTTCTCCACCACTGACGACGGCAATCTGGGAATACGTTCCAGCATGCGGTACCCCCTCGGAGACAGGGGACGGTCCATCTCATCGTGGGCTCCCGAATAACCCAGGGCTTGCGCCACACTGGTCAACTGCAGGAGCTCCTCGTCGCTCAGGCTCGCCAGGCTTCTCTCCACCGCTTCCACGGTCTTTCCCCGCTCCTCAACGCGGTAATCCCTGATGACGTTCCTCTTCTCCCGCTCCACGCCGAACATGAGCTCCTCCATCTGGAGCTCCACCAGCCTTCCTTCCACCCCCAGCTCCGCCAGGTATACCTTGATCTCCTCCGCCAGCCTGCTCATCATCTCAGCCCGCTGCAACACGCTCGCCACGTCATGCAGGCTCACCAGATCCTCGAACTCCAGCGCGCTCAGGGTGGCGGATACCTGGTCCAGGCGTGATTTATATTTCTCCAGGGTCTGCAGCGCCTGGCTCGCCTTGCTTATGAGCACGCGCACGGATAAGACGACATGGCTCCAGTCGTCCTTATACATGGTAACTCTTTCCATGCGCTCGGACACCGCGATGACCAGCCTGCCCGTCTGCCGCGCCACCCTTTCCGCCGTACGATGTCGCGTCCCGCTTTCCCTGGTAGGAATGGACGGGTCAGGGACAAGGTGCACGTTGGCGAAGCGGATCCTGGAAAGCTCCTCGTCAAGGATCACGGCGCCGTCCATCTTGGACACCTGAAAAAGGTTGGCGGCGGAAAACGCCCAGTTTATCTCCACCCCCCCGTCAACGACCTCCAGGACGTCCTCTCCGTCCCCCACCACGATAAGCGCACCCAGGTGCGAGGACATCAACCTCGCCAGCGCCTCGCGCAATTCCGTTCCGGGCGCCACCAGGCGCAGATATTCCAGATAATCCCTGTCCTTGCGATAATCGTCCATGAGCCTCCCCAGAGCGGATGTTACTCATACCCGCTGCCTCGGCTTTCAAGCTGCCTCTATGATAATCAATGTGGCGTGAAATCGCATCCAGGACCTTCGGGGCCGAGTTGGAAACGCGCTGGCTTTTAAGCCACCAAGACGACATTGCCATGCCGGTTGTCGCCATCTGTAGGGTCTGCCAGGTCTTTCGTCTATCTCAGTAAAGTCCATGGCCCCTCAGACTTGTAACACGGCCTCGCGCGGGATGAAGGCAAGGTGGCAAACCGATTGTTGCCACCCGCACGGTCCTTTCCCCTCCAACCTATTTATCTCAAAGAAGGCTATTCCACCGCGAACACGAGCGAAGAAGAGAGTGTGATAGAGGCGGAAAAGTCTTCGGTGAATTGGAAATCTCAAGAGCGTCGAAGAGCGCATACCGATGATATACCATACATCCTGGCCATAACGGGCCGGGAAGCGGGACACATGCAAGGGGATTGACGGTCTTCCAGCCGTATAGAAGAAGGCGGGAAGGAACGCGCAAGCAGAGCCACCCCGGGCAAGCTAAGCAAGACCAACGCCTGATCGGAGAGATAGAAAGCGCGAAGATCAAGCCCTTGCAACTTTTCTCATGTAATTTCGATGAGGCAAAATGGATCGAGAACCGTTTCCAGGGGCCAACTAGACCGGTGTACGTGGTGGGCGATATCCGCCATCCGTTATCATCCCATCAGTTGCGCCAGTAGCCGCGATCCTCTCTGGCGCGACGTATTTCGGGTTCTCAGGGACCGTCTCGCAGCCGACGCCTAATGATCAGCGCTCCGGCGCGCAGAGGGACGGGACATGCCAAAAGCTTCCAGGGCCTGCCTGACGTCGGAAACGCTCGCTATCTCGAGCCCGTCGGGTACTCCTTGCGCCTTCGCCTTGTCGGAGATGACCAGGGTGTGGAAACCCAGTCTCGCCGCTTCCCTGGCCCGTTCGCCGATGCGGGTTACCGGGCGCACTTCCCCCGTGAGGCTTACCTCGCCCACAAAAACGGTTTGAGGCGGAAGAGTGCGGTCGAAGCGCGAGGAGGCGATGGCCATGCAGACCCCCAGGTCCAGCGCGGGCTCGAATA
>JACVJG010000279.1 GCA_015711875.1 Candidatus Solincola jinzensis
CCCCGTTCTTCCCCCGCTAAAAACGCGTGGGTAGAGCTGTGACATGATGAGCTGGGTGGCGGCGGTGCAGTAGTGCTCCTGCGCCACGCTGACGCGGTTCATCTGCCAGAGTCTACCCAGCTCCCACTGGCTGGGCTGGAAGACATGCAGGTAGATATCCTTTACCGGTGTCCCGCTCTCCACCGCCTCCATGATGAGGCGGCTCGCCTCGCCCCTGTCCCCCTTCAACAAGGAGTCAAGGTAGCCCCGCGCCAGGTTCTTGAGGGGGCTTTCCGCCAGGAAATCCCTCTCCACTCGCACGGGAAGCCCCGGGTACTTCTCCCGCATGGCCTTCAGGAAGCGGCAGGCTTGCGCGGAGATCTCCCCCGGAAGCTCTCGGGAGATGACCTCCTCCATGCACTCCAGGTTCACCAGCATGTCCTCCTCGGGGAGCCCCAACGAGGACAGGAGCGACTTGACCCAGGCGATATATTCCTCGAAAAGGGGCTCCGACCCCAGGGATACCGCCTCCGCGAGATAGGCGAGGTGATATCTGATGTCCTGCCGGCAAGTCTCCATATCCACCTGGCCATAGCGCCTCTCGAGGTCCGTCTGTTTTTCCGCCTGGAGCCTGAGGATCTTTTCCGACAACTCCTCGGCGCGCGCGGCGATCTCCCTGCGCGCTTCGGGCTTTATGTGCCGCTCTGGCGACACGCACATCACCCCCCGTGGCATATCTCCGGTATCGGCGGGAAGGATAAGTCCTCCACACGCCCCTCACACATATAGGCATTGCTGGTCGCTGACGCCCTTCTCGCACACTCTTGCGCGGGCGATTGCTTTCGACATACGGCATCGCGCCCTCACCGGTTCGGCTCAGTCTCAAAAGCGGCACACCGGGTGGCCGATCGCTACCGACGCATGGCATCGCGCCTAGACTGGCCTTATCCTGGTTCTATCCCATTTTTTCCTATCTCCCCCATGGCGGCCACCCGGTTTTTCGCCCTCTTAATTGGCCTTTTCCAAGAACCCTTCTCGGCCCAAGGTGACGCGCTGATTTCCCGACCATCAGCGTTGTTTTCCGGCGCGTCCCTCCAGGTCGCCTCGCGCGGTCGAGAGGAAAAGCGCGTCATGCCCGAGTCTCCACGAAAACGGGTTTCTTGGAAATGCTAAACGCATTTTCTAAGCATATTTATAGACCACTCCCGTTCCCGCGGCGGGATAGGTGAAATCGATCGCCCCCACCTCGCAGGCGATGAAGCAACTGCCGCACTCCACGCAGTTCTCCCGGTACCCATCTGCCAGCTCCGCCCTCCCGCCTCGCATCCTCCACAGGTCCATAGGGCATATGGACACGCAGTTGCCGCACCCCGTGCACCTCTCGGCGTCGATGAAGATAAAATGGCGCGGGGAGGGGATCACCTCCGTGAGGGCGAATCTGTCCACGGCGGGCAAGCCTGCGGCGCGCGAGGACCTTCCGCTGCCCTTTCCAGCCTCTTTCACTTTCCATCCCCTCCCTCGTCTCCGCTGGTCCCCGCCGGACCCCTGAGCAGGGCTGCTAATCCCTTGAGGGCGGCTATGCGCTCGCGCAGCCTCTCTCCCTCCACCTCCAGCACCATGGGCAGGTAGATCCTGGCGACCTCCATGAGCACCGGCAGGTTTCCCGCCAGCAACGGCAGGGCGCGCGCCACGCATTCCGCCTTCGGCTCCTGCGCCGACATGAACAGGTTGACGGTGAGGTCCACCGCAAGCTCGGTGAGCTCCAGGGACAGCCTGGGGTCGCCGAGGATCTCGAACAGCCGCCGCAGCTCGGTGCCGCCCACGAACTCCCTTCCCACCGGGCTTTCCTCGAGGCGCTCCAGGTAACGCGCCAGCGAGGCCGCCGTCACGTCGCCTTCCTCCTCGCACTCCAGGGCCACCTGCGCGGCCAGCCTCCCCGAGTACATGGCCTGCCAGACCCCTTCCGCGTAAAGGGGCTCGGGCAGGCCGGCGGCGTCGCCCACCAGCATCAGCCCGCCGGTGTAGATGTCCGTGGGCATGCGGTCCATCCAGGGCAGCAGATGCGCCTGCCACTCACGGGGCCGGGCCCCCAGGGCGCGCAGCAACCGTTGCGTGGGCGGGGCGCCCAGGGTGTCCAGCAGCTCCCGCGCCGGCTTGATGTGGGTGCGGTTGAGCCGGGATATCAGGCTGTTGGTGACCCCCGGCCCGCCCAGGTGCACACCGTCGGCGTAGGCCACGAGGTAGTTGCCCCCGATGCCGGGGCCGAAATAAGCCTGGAAGCCCGCCTCGTGGATGACGTCGTCCATGCGCTCCCTGGGCGCGGCGTAATCCACGGCGCAAGCGCTTATCACCTGCTCGGGTCGCCATTTCTCCCTCAGCCCCGACAAGCGCGCCGTGGCGGAAAGCACACCGTCGGCGCCTATAACCACCGGGGCCGAGAACTCCTCTCCCCCCTCCAGCGCCACGCCCGCCACCCTGCCCGACTCCCTTTTCAAGCCCGTGACCAGCGACTCCAGCTTGAGCTCCGCGCCTGCGGCGCGCGCCCTCTCCGCCAGCCAGGTGTCGAATTCCCGCCGCAGCATGCCCACGGTGAAGAAATCCCTCGCCTCGGGGTAGCCCATGCGCCGGGAGGGCCCGGAGGAGATGGAAAACCTTTCCTCCATCTCCGGAGGCGGCGAGAGTATGTGGGCCACGCAGAAACGGTTGTAACGCATGGAGGGGAGGTCCAGCTCCGCGATGAAGGGAAAATCCCTCCAGGCCTTGGTGGAGAGCGCGAAACCGGAGGCGTTCTTCTCACCGGGATACCGCGAGCGCTCCAGCAGGAGCACCTCCATCCCCGCTTCCGCGGCCGTGAGGGCGGCCGTGCTCCCCCCCGGGCCGGCCCCCACCACTATGAGGTCGTATTTACGCAACCCTATACCCCTTGACTGTCTTCCGCCACGCCTATCCGCTTCATCCCCATGTTATCATGACCTTGCCCCTGGTCGTAAACGCGTTCGACCCCGCTCAAAGGGAACTGGCGGCCGTAATCCATGATCAGCAGTTTTCCCCCGCCGGCAAAAGGCCCCCAGACTGGAGTGTTGTCATATACTGCCAAGAAACTCTCAGGGTGCATGATGCTCCTGCCCCGCGCAAGCGCGCATTGGTTACACCCCTGATAGATTCAGCATGGTTTGAACCCCCCTTGCGCGTTATGAGGATATTCCCTCAAAGCCTTACTATCCGCGGAACCGCTGCCGCCGTAACCCTTGCCGTCGCAGGCCCTCTATCGCGGGCTTTCCGGCCGCTCCCGCGCTCGCGTCTCGGTCATTTCACGACATGCGAGACCCACCACCCCAGGCAGCGCGCAGTGTTCAATCCCTTCAGCCTGAATGGTCAATGGGTAGCGACGTGTCCGAATCCGGGTATAGCGAAGGGGGTGGGAAGCAAAGGTCTTTCACGCTCCGTCAACTTTATCAAACGGTTCACGCGTTCCACTCCCAACAGGCGGATCTGCCATTCCAGCAGGCCGACGTGGGGCCTGATGAACCGCCTCCACGCCTCCTTGATGTAGAAGCTGCGCCGGAAACGCCTCAGGAAACGGTCGAACTCCCTCTGCGCGCCCTCGGGGTCGTACACGGCCATGGCCGCGACTTTCCCCGAGACCAGAGCGCCGCTGATGCCGAAACCCATGAAGGGGTCGATGGCCCCTGACATGGTCCCGCACATGATGAGCCCGTCGCGGAAAAGGCGGAAATTGTCGGGCGTGGCGAGGGGCACCGCGCCCACCTGATAATCCCAGTCCCTGTGTTCCACGCCCTGGTAACGCAGGGCGAAATCCCGGTAACGCCGCAACGCCTTTTCGTCCACCCGCCTCGAAAAGGAGAACAGGAGGTCGAAGTAGTAGTTGTTCACCGCCGAGAGGTAGCCGTACTCGGTCACGCACTCGTCGAACCACAGCCAGGCGTAATCGCTGAAGCCTATCTCCCCCCTGGAGAGCCACATGGACACGGTGATGAAAGGAATCCCCAGCATCTTGTAGGCCTTGGGGATAAGCCCGCAGGCGATGATGGTGCCGGGCTTGAGGCGGCCTATCTCCTCCTCGACCAGGGGAGAGGAGAACTCGAACTCGACCCCGGCGTCCAGGCACCGCCTGTAAAGCAGGGTGTCGAGGCTTCCGGGGCGGTCCCCCCGCTCCACTCCGTACACGGAATAGACGGGGAACTGTATCTCGGTGTGGTGGAAAAACGCCGGGCATTTGTTGACCTTATGGAACACCGGGGAGACGTCGATGCCTATGTACTGCGAGGTCTTCACCGGGTCGATGGGAGTGACGTGGGTGGAGGGATTGTAGATCCTGGCCCCGCCGTAGGACTCCTCCGCCTCTCTGACTATGACCCGGTAGCCTTCTCCCGCCAGGTTGAGAGCGGCCACCATGCCGCTCATCCCCGCCCCGATGATCAGCGCTTCCTTCGCGGCCATCCTTCCCTCCTCCGGTCCAGACGGCCCCTCCCAGGACGCTCACCGCGAACCCCCCACGCGACCCCTTCATTATGCCACCCGTCGCGTTTTGCATCCACAAAACGGCGAGGAGGTGCGTCACCGCCATGGCCTTTCCCTCAAGGATCAAGGCCTCTTGCGCCATGGCAAACGACAAGGCTTTTTATGTCTTCATGCCCGGCGTCCCCGCCATATGGCTGCCGGCTCCGCCCCGGTTTCCCGTGCTGCCCGGCCCCCCACACCCTCGCCTGGCCTATCCCCGCGCGCGCAAGGAAATAG
>JACVJG010000280.1 GCA_015711875.1 Candidatus Solincola jinzensis
CAGGGCCATGACCCAGAAGCCCACGGAGTAGAACACGCGACCGTCCTCGCTCCCTGAGAAGACGGCGGCGTAATGGTCCACCACGTTAGGCTCCTCTTTCTGCTTGCGCATGGTCGCCATATCGAAAAAGAAGCTCGGCTGCAGGTGGTTGTTCTGCAGGCAGTAGGTCTTGCCCACGAAATAAAGGGGAAAGAAGGGCGCCGCGATGAGCTTGCGAGCGTAGCCCCGGAACGAGAAGTCGCCGCTGTCCAGCGCCGCCGCGATCTCGCTCGCCGCCGCCCGCGCGGAATCCGCGCATATCGCCAGCCCCTCCCCGGTGAAGGGATCCACCCCCACCTGCTCGCCCACGAACAGCACTCTCTCCAGGGAGACGCGCTGCAAAGGGGTGTATTCCCGCTCGGGGTAGGGCTTGAAGCGCAGACGCGGCGGCGCCAAGGCCGCGATCTCGGGGTGGTGCTCGAGGACGGCGAAAAAGGCCTCCCTGAGGCGCGCGTAGCCGCCCCTGCCGAAGTCGCCCCCGGAGACGCCCGCGTTCACCACCGGCTCTCCTCTCTCGCCGATGGAGGGAAAGAACCAGGCGTAACCGGGAAGGCCGTATTTAGGCACGCTGAAATCCATCAAAAGGGAGTCCCGCAGCACTGCGGAGTCGGGATCTCGTGGAAAGTCCGCCTGAAGGAGAAGGCTTTTGCGCCCGCGGTGCGGCATCCCGAACCAGTGCCTGCTGCTCCCGTTCACGCCATCCGCCCCCACCAGCACTTCCGCGCGATGGGTGTTCCCCTCCCCGTCCAGCACCACCACCCCGCGGCGCTCCCGGTAAGCCCCTTTCGCGTGCACGCGGGTGCGCACCTCCGCCCCCCTCTCCGCGGCCAGCCTCAGGAGGAGATGGTCGAATTCGCTTCTCCGGGTCACGAAACATCTCTCGTTACCGAAAGCGGGGTTGCATATCTCCTTCTCGAAATATACCGAAAACCTTTTCACCGGCACCTTCGGCAACGCGTCGAGGTTTACGCCCAGGTCTTCGAGGACAGCGGTGACCCTTCCACTTACGCCTCCTCCGCATACCTTTTCGCGGGGAAACTCTCTGGCCTCCAGCAAGAGGATATCGCCCGCCAATGCGGGGCGCAGACGCAACAGCCAGAGGGCGGTCAGGGACCCCGAGGGCCCACCTCCCACGATGATCACCTTGTACCGTTTAGCGTCCATGTTTAAGCCGCCTTAAGTTTTCACCTCACATGCGCGGCCTCCCTCGCCAGACGGCGACCCGCATAACACGCATTCCCTCCTCGTCGACGCCTTACAGGCACGAGGAAGATTTTAGCAACGTCATGGTCTCCGCATCAATCCCAGCCCTCAGCGGCAGCGGATCACGCTCGCTTGACTTGGTCTTCACGCATGTGCTGTCAACATCCCATCTCACGCGCTCACGTCGTGGCCAGCGAATCCGACTGTAATATTTCTCGGCAGGAAAAGACGTGAGCAGAAGCGTTCCGGCATCTTCTCACTTAGGAAACCAGCGCGGGCAAGAACGGACAATGAGCTTAAACGACGCTATACGCCGCTGTCGGCTATCCTCTTCCGGGAACCGGACGCCTTCATGGCTTGAGATATCCCCTGGCGCGCGGTAGCGGAAAAGGCAGGAAAAGAGGGCCGGGCCTTCAGCGTGCGCGGCACCTGCGACCATAAAGGAGGAGCCTTTGCATGGCCGCTTTGAGCAGTCGGCTTTCCGGGTAAGGCGGGCGCAATATGACATCCGTGGGCAGCCTCTGGATCAGGACCGCCTTATAGTGGGTAAAGGTGTCGAAACTGGCCTTGCCGTGATAGGCGCCCATACCGCTGTCGCCCACCCCTCCGAAGGGCAGGGTCTGGGTGGACTCGTGCAGGAGGGTGGAATTTATGCACACCCCGCCCGAGAACGTGCGCTCCAGCACCTGGCGTTGTTTGTCTTCATCGCGCGAGAAGAAATAGAGGGCGAGGGGCTTGGGGCGCGCGTTCACCAAGGCTATGGCCTCATCGAGGTCGTCGTAGGCGAGGACGGGCAATATGGGACCGAAGATCTCCTCGGACATCAGCGGCGAATCCCAGCGCGGCTCATCCACGATGGTGGGAGCGATATAGAGCTCCTCCTCGTCCGATTCCCCCCCGATGATGATGCCTGCGCCCTCCATCAGCCCCATCAGGCGGCGGAAATGTCGTTGATTGACGATGCGCGCATAATGAACGCTGCGTCGCGGGTCCTTGCCGTAGAAGGAGCGTATGGACCCTTTCAACTCCTCCACCAGTACCTCCTTGACCTCGCGGTTAACCAGGAGGTAATCGGGCGCGATGCAGGTCTGCCCGGCGTTCAGCCATTTGCCGAAGGCGATGCGCCGTGCCGCTCGGCGCAGGCGAGCATCGCCCTCCACTATGCACGGCGTCTTGCCCCCCAGCTCGAGGGTAACGGGGGTGAGATGCTCGGCCGCGGCCTTCATGACCTCTCTCCCCACCGCCGTTCCGCCCGTGAAGAAGATGTAATCGAAGCGCTGGCGCAGAAGGGGGGTGTTGACCTCCATCCCTCCCTCGACCACCGCGACATGGAAGGGGTCGAAGGCGCCTCCTATCATCCCGGCGATGGAGCGTGAGGAATGCGGCGATAGTTCCGAGGGCTTGAGCACTGCGCAGTTTCCGGCGGCTATGGCCCCCACCAGAGGCGCCAACAACAACACGAAGGGGTAGTTCCAGGGAGCCATGATCAGCGCCACTCCATAGGGCTCCGGGAACACGACGCTCTCTGCGCCGAAAAACACCGGAGGGCTCGGCACCCGCGACGGGCTTGTCCAGCAAGGAAGTTTTTTGAGAGCGAAATCTATCTCCGCCATGAGCATGGCGATCTCACTGGCGAAGGCCTCGAAGGGGGGCTTGCGAAGGTCTTCCCAGAGCGCTTCGTAGATGCCATCAAGGTTTTTCCTGATGACGTCACGAAGGCATTGCAAGCGCTCGCGCCGGAAGGCTACGTCCCTCGTGGCTCCGCTGCGGAAAAACGCGCGCTGTTCCTCGACAAGGCTCTCGATCTCGTGCGGCGACAAGCTCATCAACACACCTCATGCAGCCGGACAAGCCTCCTCCCCCGCATGTTATTATCCGCGGTGCAGGTCGCTCTTAAACATCGGTCGCGTGAAAGGGTGGTCCATGTCTGGCTAAACGCTTCCGTGATTCCTGCCGACTATAAATGAGGCGCAAGCTCTGCTGGCAAACCCGGCAACCATCGGCGGCGAAGAGCTTGTGCGACGGGGCGCGCAGAAAGAAAAGGCGAGCAAAGAAATCCGGGAAAGGAAAGGACGGTGCGCACGTTCAAGTGCCCGAGATGCGGTTTTCCCTTCATGTTCTCCCGCATTATCAAGTGGAACGACAACGGCACCATCACCGAGCGCATGATGCCCGACCTGCGCGCGGTGCTGTTGGAAGCCGACCTCTTCAACACCCTCTTCGCCAGCATCGAGGAGAAGATGGGCATCTCCATCTCGCACCTTGTCTTCGAGGCGCAGAGAAACGCGGCCAAGGAGGTCATCGACGGGGTGCTCAACCGCTTTCCTTTCTCCCTGGCCCGCATCGGCCCCAACAGGAGACTGGTGGTGCGCGTTTTCTGCAAGGTCGCCGTGGTCACCGGACAGTCCTACGCCAGGGCCTTGCGCTACCGGCCGGGGATGAGCGGGGAGGCCATCATCCGCAATCCCTACAACCGGGAGCTCATGGCTGCCATCGTGCTGGGCGCGTTCGAGAGCCTGGAGCGCAAGCCCTTCGAGCACACCTGGGCGGAGATCAACGGCGAGGACGTGGTGGTCATCACCGCCTCGCGGGAAAAGCCGGAGGTATCGGAGCGCCTGGCCGTTCACATGCCCCCCCTCAAAACCGGCAAGCTCTCCCTCCCCCGCTGTCGCATCTGCGGCGTCCCGGCGCAGCTCTCCTTCCTGCGCTGGAAGGAGAAAGAGGGCATCATCGTGGATACCCGCCGGGGCGTGCGCATGGCCTTCCTGGACGGCTACACCCCCACCACCGTTTTCCGCGAGCTGGAAAAAGAGCTGGGCGAGGACATCTACCCTCTGATCATCGCAGCGCAGAAGGAGGCGACCCACCGCCACCTTGACGACCTGAAACTGATCACCCCGGAAGACCGCCTGTCATCCGGGAACAGCCGCGCCACCTACGAGAAGGTCCTGGCATCCCTGCCGCTTTTCGGCCAGGGAAACCCGGTGGGCCTGCGCCTGAACGGCGGCGGCCTTGAGGTAACCGTGGAGAACCCCTACAACGAACACCTGCTCGCCGGTCACATGGCGGCGCTTTTCGAGGCGGTGGAGGGGGTGGAATGCGAGGTGGAATGGAGCAAACCGGACCCCTTCACCGCCATCTTCGCCATCCGCCCCAGCTAGCGGAAAAGCTCCCGCGCATCAAGGCCAGTAGATCCCGCAGGCAGTTCTAATAATCTCTCCATCCATATGATTTTCGCGGGAAGCCCGGGAGATGATCCCCAGAATCGTCGATATTGAATCCTTAATGCGAAAAACGGCGTTTCACGGCTCAATGTTCCATTATATATTTATCGGTGGTTGCCGCACGCGACCCCAGGTCGCGGCCCATGGGATCGAAAGGAGGTTCCCGCGTGAGCGTGTCATACCAGAACCTGGATACACCTTACACAAGATTGAACCAGGAGAGTTGCGCTCTCTTGACCATCGACGTACAGAACGACTGGGG
>JACVJG010000281.1 GCA_015711875.1 Candidatus Solincola jinzensis
GAACCCGATGCCGCCCGACGCCGCGCCCATCGGAACTTTTCTGCCCACCCCCATCGCCGTCGAGGTCGGCGGCGCAGTCGTATTCGTACTTAATGTAGAGCGATTCGAGCGATTTTGAGTAGTTCGCCCCATAAACCTGCAACAGATCTCAAGATAGCCGAGTCTCTATGCTTTGCGAGAGTGTGAAAGGAGAATCTGCCTCTCGCAAGGAGAATCCAATGACACGATTGAATTTGTTTACGGCTCGGAAGGAGATTAGCCTGCTGGCGTTGATCTCCGCTCTTTTGTTCGTAGAGAGCGCATTCGCTCAGAACCCTGCCCCTGTGAGAGTATGCATCGAGGGCATCGCGAATCCTGTTCACATCGGCGACCTGTCCTGGGGTACCAGAAATCGCCGAGATGGGCGCGGGCGAGGAGGGCTGCGTGCTCATGGTGGAGCTGGAGGAAGGCTCGCCGCCGCGGGTCAAGCCCATCGCGGTGGGGAGGCGTCGCTTCAAGCGCATCGAGCTCGAGGGCGCGGAAGTAGGCGGCCCCGCCGGGCTTTACGCCTATCTGCGCCGACCTTGACCTGGCCCTGGAGATACGGCTTAAAGGGGTGCATGGTGAGGAGTGGTCGAGCTGTGATTGGGAAAACTTGGAAGAAGAGCTAGCGCAGAATTTCTTCCACCTCGCACTGGTGCGGGTAGCGGACGAGGCGCCCGCCCTGGACCTGGGGGCCTATCCGGAGACCACGGTGATGGGGAGGTTCATGCGCATAGCCGCCGAGGAGATGGCGTCGCGGGAGGGCGAGGAGCTCGCGGTGGCCGAGGAGGCACTGCGCCTGGGGCTGGATTCCCTCGGGAGGAGGTTGGTGGGGCCATGATGATCTCTTCACTGACCCTGCGCAATTTCCGTCGCTTCCGGGATGGGCGCCTGGAGCTGGGCGAGGGGCTGAACGTGGTCAAGGGGCCGAATGAATCCGGCAAGTCGACGCTTATGCAGGCCTTGCTGGCGGCGCTGTTCTGGAAGGCGGACGCCGGGCGCAAGGAGGTGAGGGAGAGCGTCACCTGGGGCGAAAGCGGCGGTTTCGTGCTGGAGCTGGAGGGAGAGGCGGGGGGCGAGGTTTTCAAGCTGGTCAAAGACTTCGCGGCCAGGAGGGCTCACCTGGTATGGGGAGACCTCGACACCCGTGACCATGCGCGCATAGAGGAGGCGGTGCGGGAATGGCTGGGACTGGGGTCGGAGCCGGCCTTCCGCTCCACGGCCGGCATAAGGCAGGACGAGGTCGCGGCGATTTCGGCGGGCAAGGATGAGCTCGGCCGCAGCCTGCATGCCGCCATGACCGGGTCGGACGGCGGCGCGGCGGTTCCGGAGGCCATTAAGAGCCTGGAACGCGAGCTGGCGGAACTTCTGAGGGGGACGAGAGGGCCGGCGAAGAACCCCGGTCCGCTGGCGCGGGTGGAAGGGGAGATGAGGGAAAAGGAGGCCAGGCTCGGTGAGCTGTCGAGGGCGGCGCGAGAGAGGCAGGACGCGCGCCGCCGCCTGGAGGAGATACGCGAGGAGAGCGCGCGCTTGCAGGCGAGGCTGGAGACGCTGGCCGGTTTGATCTCGGACTCGGAGGAAAGGCTGGACATCGAGGAGGACATAGAGGATTTCCACCGCCGCTACCGGCAGCTGGAATCCGCTGCCGCCCTCATCGCCGAGGACTCGCGGCTGCGTGAGGAGGAGGAGAGCAAGTACGGTAGGCTGAGATCGGTGCTGGAAAGCAGGCGCGGGGAGCTGGACGAGCTGGAGCTCAAGCGCGTGGGGATCCAGGAAGGCATGGCGCTGCTTGAGAGACGCCTGCAGGACGCACGCCGGGCGCGCTACCGTCGTTGGGCGCCCTACCTTCTGGTGGCGGGCATCACCCTTATCCTAGTGGGGCTCGCCGGCATCGCCCTCTCTCCCTACATGCTGACAGCCTCGCTGGCCGGCGCCTGCCTGGTCGCGGCCTCCCTGTTTCCCGGCGGATACCTTTCCTTTCTGAGAAGGGGTGGTGAGCTCGAGGCCATCCAGGGACAGATGGAGGAGCTCAAAAAGCGCGATATGGAGGCGCAGCGAGCCATAGAGAGCATAGCGACCGCGGCGGGATGCGGCTCAGCCCAGAGGTTTATGGAGATGAAGATGGCCTACCTGGAACTGCTATCGCGGCGCAAAGAGATAGCGGACAAACTGGAGGTCCTGGTGCCCGACGGCGAGATGGCCGCGGTGGAGCAGGAAGCGCGGCGCCTGGCCTCCGAGGTCGGCCTGAGGGAGAGGCGCCTCAAGGAGCTGCGCGGGCGCACCGTGGACGGGGCGGGCTTGCAGGAGGCCCTGCGCGAGAGGGACTCGCTGCGCGCGAAGCTCGACGCCCTTAACGAGGAGCGCATACGCCTGGAGGTGCTGCTGGCGGAGGAAGGGGTGGAAGAGGAGCTGCTGCGACTGGAGGAGGAGCTGGAGTACCTGCGCCAGCGCAGGTCACGGCTGTCGCGCCGGGCGGAGGCGCTCGAGCTCGCCCTGGAGTGGCTGGGAAGGGCTTCCAGGGAAACCCTCTCCTCCGCGGCGCGCCGCCTGGAGGAGATGGCCGGAGGTTACATCAGCCGCATAACCGACGGCCGTTACCAGCGCTTGCAGCTGGATGAGGGGAGCATGGGGATATCGGTGTGGTCGGAGGAAAAAGGAGGCATGGTCCAGCCGGAGGCCTTGAGCCGCGGCACCGTGGACCAGATCTACCTGGCGGCGAGGCTTTCCCTGGTCGAGATCATCTGCGGGGAGCGTCGCCCTCCCCTGCTGCTGGACGACCCCTTCGTCACCTTCGATCCCCGCCGCCTGGAGCGGGCGATGCAGGTGATGAGGGATTTTTCGCGGGGCAGGCAGACGGTCATCTTCACCTGCGGGGACCATTATGACTCCTACGCCGACCGCGTGGTCGAGCTGGTCGCCGCGGAGCGCTAGGTGCAGGAGAAGGGGCCGTTAGGGAGGGGTCTTTTCGGGATGAACCTGCGGGAGAGATTCGAGGATTACCGCGGGCGCATAAAGTTCGCCGACCTCGACCTGGCCTCGCGCACCATGGCCATGCTCTGGCTCGACATCTTCCGGGAACGGGTCATACGCAACTGCTTTCCGCGCGTCGCCTCCCGCAGCCTGGTGGAAGAGGTATCGGCGGTCATCAATTCCACTTTCCTGGAGGGCTATATACTCGCGCGGGCGGCGCAGGGGGAAGGGCCGGAGCGCGTGTCGTTCACCGATCCCGAAGTACCTTATTCGGTGGAGCGGGGAGTGGAGAGGCTGCGGCTCATGTACGAGGAGGAGGTGGTGAGTGCCGCGCCCTTCGCGGAAGAGCCCATGGGGGTGGAATCGCTGGCCGAGGCGCTGGTGCGAGAGATAGCCTACGGACCACAGATGATCCGCCTCGAGGAGAGGGAGTTGGTGAAAGTGCACCTGATCTACGCCCTGTGGGCGGGGTATAAGCTCGCCTTCTTCGAGCGAAGGCTGAGCGGCGGGTGGGATAGGAGGTAGGGACTTGAAGGAGAAAAGGAGTCCATCCACCCTTTTTCTTCCCAAGCCGGTGGCGCTGATCAGCTCGGCGCACGCGGGGAAGGACAACGTCATGACGGCGGCGTGGGTGAACGTGGTATGTATGGAGCCCCCACAGGTGGCGGTGGCGGTGAGGGAGAGCAGGCTGACCTACGAGATAATCAAAGCGAGCGGGGAGTTCGTGGTCAACGTGCCCTCACGCGACCTGTGGCGCTCCGTGGACATGTGCGGGATGGTTTCCGGGAGGCACCATGACAAGTTCGCCCTGGCGGGCCTTACGCGCGCGCGCGCCGCGGAGGTGGGCGCCCCGTTGGTGGCGGAGTGCCCGCTGAACATCGAGTGCCGCGTCTCCGCCTCCCTGCCCCTGGGCTCGCACACCCTCTTCGTGGGCCTGGTGCTCGCCGTGCACCTGGAGGAGGGTCTCATGGGGGAGAAGGGTAAGATAGAGGTGGAGAGATTCCGGCCCTACGTGCTGAATCACCGTGAGTACTGGAGTATGGGCAGCCTCCTGGGCGACTTCGGGGAGACGGCATCGGAGCTTGAAGTGATCCCATGAGGGATGCGGCCCGCCTCGCCGTGCACCTGGAGGATCAGCGCATGGTGGGGACAGGTAAAGAGGCATAAGGTCGCAGTCCTTTTTCCAAGCGACGGGCGATAGGGGAAGCGCATGATAGAGAAAGGAAGTGAAACGCGGTAGCGCCGTTTAAGATACAAAGGGCGACATCCCGCACCCACCACCGTTTTGGCTGTTCAGGACCGGTATCATAGTGTCGTCTCGCCGCTTTCAACGAAAGGAGAGCAAAACGATGCTCGACCGATTGCGTTTTGCTGTTTCCCATCCCAGCATCGTTTATTACCAGCGCTGCCTGCGGCGCAGGGGGGTGGAGTGCGGGCCTTATGTGTGGATATCGGCGCGGCCGGACGTGGCGCTGGCCGGAGAGTCGTCCTGCTCGATAGGGGACGGCACCTTCATCCCCACACCGGTGCAGATCAGGGGGAACGACCGCGGGCGCATCATCGTGGGCAGGAACTGCTCCCTGGACACCCTGGCGCGCCTCTTCGCCGCCAATGACGCCACCCTGCTGCTGGAGGACGGCGTGGCCATAGGGCCTTACAACATCATCAACGCCTTCGACGACTGCACCATCCGCAGGAACTCCATGCTGGGGCCCTAC
>JACVJG010000282.1 GCA_015711875.1 Candidatus Solincola jinzensis
CCCGAGCGTTTGTCTCGCCAGGTTATGATGGCCCCGCCTGAGCCGTCGGAGACCAGCTGCGGATATGCCTGGTCGTTCGCCGCCCCGCACACCTTCTCGCCGTCCGCCGCCCACAGCGGCGCCCCGGAGGAGTTGATCCTCTGGGCGTAGATGTCGCTGGTTGCTCCCGAGCGGTAGTCTCGCCAGGCGATGATGGCCCCGCCTGAGTTGTCGGAGACCAGTTGTGGATAAAGTTGGTTGTTCGCCGCCCCGCACACCTTCACGCCGTCCGCCGCCCACAGCGGCGCCCCGGAAGAGTTCACGCGCCGGGCGTATATATCGTAGTGGCTTCCCGAGCGGTAGTCCTCCCAGGCGATGATGGCCCCGCCCGAGCCGTCGGAGACCAGTTGGGGAAGCCCCTGGTTGTCCGCCGCCCCGCACACCTTCACGCCGTCCGCCGCCCACAGCGGCGCCCCGGAAGAGTTGATCCTCTGGGCGTAGATGTCGCTGGTTGCTCCCGAGCGGTAGTCTCGCCAGGCGATGATGGCCCCGCCCGCGCCGTCGGGCATTATCCGTGGCCATGATTGATCATTCGCCGCCCCGCACACCTTCTCGCCGTCCGCCGCCCACCTCACCCCCGCCAGGCACAGCGAGGCGCCGAGCAGCATGGCGAGAGCGAGCGCCACGGCGGCGATGCCCGCCTTGGGCCTGCGCTTCATGATGTCCACCCCCTCTTTCCGGAAACCGCCGCGACGCGGCTTCCATTCTCCGCCCTGGATCTGCGGCATTCCGAGAAAGAACGCATTTGAGCCCGGTGTTCGCCCCATCTTTTGGCAGATAAAAGATTTAGTCTACCTTTATTACCTTCCAATATCACATCTCCTTTTTCCCCGCAAGCTCCCTATGATACCGGTAGCCGCCAACAATAAGCAGGCACCTTCATCCCTGTGGAAGGGATGACACCCATACCGCAAGGCCCGCAAGACGCTTGAATACATCCTTGACCCGATGCTGCCCGCTCTCCTCTGAGAACAGAGCGACATCGACCTCACGCCACCGCTCGTTATCTCGCTTGCCCGCCTGCGAAAGAACACAGGAACCGTCGCCAAGCGACGCGGGGTACCGAGCCACGCTAACGGCTCAAGCGGTCGCGCTCGCGGAAGGTAGCAGGATCCGCTCAGAGCGGTTCTCACGCCTGGCCCCATGCCAGGCCCATTACCGGAACCCACCCCATACAAGCGGAAACAAGCCCGATACGTCGCTTCGTGCGGCTTGCTCCAGGCGCGGCGTGGGCTATGATAGGGAAAGAAGCGGTGGCTCCGTCTCCGGCGATTCCAGGGAGGTCGTCATGAAGGCAAGAAAAGCGGTCGTCTGCCTGCTCGTCGCGTGCCTGCTCGCCGCGACGGTCCTGCTCGGCGCGGGCTGCGGCGCCAAGACGCGCGAACCATCGACCATGGAGGTGCCCCAGCTCACCTCGGGGCCCATCAGCGGGGCCTTCGAGGACGGCGTGTGGTCCTACAAGGGCATCCCTTACGCCGCCCCTCCCGTGGGCGAGCTGCGCTGGAAGGAGCCTCAGCCGGTGGAGCCATGGGACGAGGTGCGCGCCTGCACCAGGTTCGGGCCGGCTTGCCCGCAGCCCGACGACGACTGGACGGGCATGATGGACGTCGGGGCCACCAGCGAAGACTGCCTTTACCTAAACGTATGGACGCCGGCCGAGAGCCCGGAAGCGGGCCTGCCGGTCATGGTCTGGATACACGGAGGGGCCTTCAAAAGCGGGGCGGGCTCTCTGTCCATCTACGACGGCGGCAGCCTGGCGCGCAAGGGCGTGGTGGTGGTTACCATAAATTACCGGTTGGGGGCTCTCGGGCTCATGGCCCATCCCCTGCTCTCCCGGGAATCGCCCCACGGCGTCTCAGGGAATTACGGCCTATTGGATCAGGTGGCGGCCTTGAGATGGGTGCGTGACAACATAGCCGCCTTCGGCGGGGATCCCGGCAACGTAACCGTGTTCGGTGAATCCGCGGGCGGCATGAGCATCATTAACCTCATGGCCAGCCCCTTGGCGCAGGGCCTCTTCCATCGCTCCATCGTCGAGAGCGGCCCCCTGCTGGAGTTGGGGCTCGCCGTCAACAAGACCCCTACCCTGCGCGAGGCGGAGAAAACAGGAGAGGAGATCTCCAGGAAGCTGGGTTGCGACAAGGCGGAGGACGAGCTCGCAGCCCTGAGGGAGGTATCACCGGAAAAGCTCATCGAAGCCTCCTCTTCCCCTAACGAGTTCTTCAGCCCCATCGGCCTCAGTCCCAATGTCGACGGTTATTTTCTCCCCGAGTCGCCTATGGAGTCCTTCGCGGCGGGGAGGCAGCAGCCCGTTCCCCTCCTTACCGGCATCAACGCCAACGAGGGTACCGTCTTCATCCCCGAGGGCGTGACCCTGCAGCAGTACCGGCTCATGGCGAATTACCTCTACGGCTCGCATGCCGAAGAGGTCATGGCCCTCTTCCCCGCTGCCAGCGAGGAGGAGGTCAAACCCGCCCTGGACAGGGTCATCACCAACATGGGTTTCGCCTCCTCGGCGCGCTTCACCGCGGAGTGCATGGCGAAGGTGGGCAAGCCCGCCTATCTTTATCTCTTCAGCCGCACCACGCGGGACGAAAGGGCGGAGTCGCTGGGGGCCTTCCACGGCCTGGAGATCATGTACGTCTTCGGCAACCTCGACAAGGTGCAACTGCAAGGCCTTGAAGAGGACGACCGCGCCCTCTCGGAAACCGTGATGGCTTACTGGACCAACTTCGCCCGCAACGGCGACCCCAACGGGGAGGGGGTGCCGGAATGGCCGGCCTATGACGGCGGCGGAGCGTATTACCAGATACTGGGGACAAAGGTGGAAACAGGCTCGGGTTTCTTCCAGCAGGCCTACGACCTGGTGAAGAAGATGCGCGGGTTATAGCACACTTCCAGGAAAAGGGTTCAGGCCTCGCCTGGTGCCTGGCCCCATGGGAAAACCTTACCCGGAGCGCGATACTTGGATCAAGCCTTGTAAATCGCAGAGGGATGTGCGGAATTACAATCCGGGGGTTGTACAGTGGGCTTGGACCTCCGTGGACCATGCGGAGCTTGAAAGCCCGCACTTCCTTGAGAACGCGAAAACCGCTTCAAGCTTTTCACCTCAGCACACGGGTTATCTCTCCGGTTCCCAGCGCCCGAAAGGGCGGTTATCCGACCCGACGATGACCAGCCCTTAGTCCGGCGGAAAGCCATTGCCGTTTTCGCAACTCAGCACCTCGGTGCTGGTGGCCATGCCCATCTACTGCCTTAGTCCGGCGGAAAGCCATTGCCGTTTTCGCAACCCACGCTTCTGCGAGAAAGGAACAGAGATCGCGAGCAGGCCTTCTTTCGCGATAAGCGTATAGGCGTGCCGCTTCCGCCCTTGGCCTCCATGGCTTGATTTGCGCGAGCCGACGCGGATCAGAACCCGAGCGTTTCCCCCACCAGGAATACCTTGAAGTCGGTCATCATGGGGCGCTGGCGGACGATGGTGATGATGCGGCAGATGCTCGATGGCTGGGTGCAGTCGTAGCACCTGCCCTTCTCCACACAGGGGCTGGCGTCCATTCCCGGCACCGCCATGCCGTAGCGGATGGCGTTGGCAGGGGCCGCCACCTCCTTGATGCGTTCGAAGGCGGCGTCCAGGTCGGGCACTAGCTTGTTGTAACCGGCGATGATGATCACCGTGCCGGGGCCGAAAGAGATCCCCGCCACGCGGTTTCCGATGCCGTCGATGTTGACTACCTCGCCGCGCATGGTGACGGCGTTGGCGCTGCATATATAGTAAGGGCAAAGCAGCGCTTCCCTGCGCACTCGTGTTGCCTCCTCGAAATCCATCCCCGGCTCATGCGCGAAAACCTGGTTTCCCCTCTCGCGCAGGGCGTCCAGCAGTCCCAGCTGGCGCGTGGTCCAGGAGCCACCGCATCCCACTCCCGCTTCCGGGGGGATGATCTCCATGACCGCCTTTACCACCTCGTCGCGCCCGGGGAAAAACCTGGCGTCGAACTCGCGTTTTAAGAGCGCCTTTACCGCGGTATCGCAACGCGCCTTTACGTAGCGGGCCCATACCTCACCCATCTCCGAATAACTCATTCCTCCTCCTTTCCTGGCCGCCTCTTCGTCGATCGCTCGTGCGGCTCCTCGCGTCAACGGATAATTGGAGCGCTTTCACCCCGCATCTTTCCGATCCATACCCTTTATATTCTCATGAAGCCCACTGCTAAAGCACGTTGTTGGCCGCTGAACATACAGGACGAACCCGAACGCCCTTTGCCCAAGCACCTCGCGCGCACCCTTCCGCGGGAACCATCGCTACGTCGCATCATGAGCGAATCGGCAGCCTTGGATGTTCTTCGTGAAAAGGCGCATGCAAGAACATGTGCAAGAGAAGAGAGAAGATGGTGGGGGAAAGCGATAAGGCAGCGATATTCGAGCACAAACAAGCCCTATCGGGGATCTTCGGCGACGAGTGCAGGGAGCTCGACATACTCTTCCCGGTGGAGGACCCCGAGATCGTAGCCAGCCAGTACTACAGGCGGTACTCCAAGGACCCGAACCGGGAGGTGCACGTTTGCGACCGGAGGGCCACCGAAGTCGTGGGCATCGAGAATCACCAGGTCGCTCGCATCCCTGGCCTTGTCGTAGACAAAGCCGACGAGATAGCCCTCGTCTT
>JACVJG010000283.1 GCA_015711875.1 Candidatus Solincola jinzensis
CCGCCTGTGCCTTGCCGGAATCGCCGTTGCCCATGCTGGACCCCCTTTTCTCCCTCCATCCTGTGCCGATAAGGCATTTTAACATGTCCAAAGAAGTGCTTGGGACTTGATCACGACCGGGTCATGAGTTGACTATGCCTGGCGGAGAGGATCCCATGAGCCTGAGGCCTGGATGGAGGCAAGCTTTCTTGAGCATCACCGGGGACACGTCGAGGGCCGCATGCAACTGGAAGTGATGGCATGGTCTCGTGGTAAAAAGGCGACGAATGACCGTATATCATGGCGGGAAGGCTTCATTGTTTCGCTTCCAGGCCTGCAGCCGCTTGTTCCCTGAGCAGGCGGGGGCGTAGGCGCCTCGGCCCCGCGCGAAGCGGGGCGGGATAAGCGGGGCAATACGGTTGACGGGGCAGGATTGTCACTGCCGGCCATAAAATATAGAGATGTAACCGCGCGAGCATAGGGAGGTGCGCATGAAGGTACTGGTGGTGGGAGGAGGGGGGCGAGAGCACGCCCTCACCTGGAAGATAGCGCAGTCGCCCATGGTGGACCGCATATACTGCGCGCCGGGGAACGCGGGCATGGCAACCCTGGCGGAATGCGTGAGCATAAAGGCGGAGGATATCGAGGCGCTTGCCTCCTTCGCCATGGAGAAAAGGGTTGATCTCACGGTGGTGGGCCCCGAGGCTCCCCTGGTGGCCGGCATCGCCGACGTCTTCGGGCGGCGTGGCCTTGCGGTTTTCGGTCCCGACCGCGAGGCGGCGCAGATGGAGGGAAGCAAGGACTTCGCAAAGCGCCTCATGCTGGAAGCAGGCGTGCCCACGGGAAAAGCGGAGGTTTTCACGGATATCGAGGACGCCAAGGCGTGTATCAAAAGGGGAAGCCCTCCTTTCGTGGTCAAAGCGGACGGCCTGGCGGCTGGGAAGGGCGTGGTCATCGCCCAGGACGACCGGGCCGCCTACGAGGCGCTCAAGGCCTGTTTTCTTGACCGCGCCTTCGGGGCGGCGGGGGATAAGGTGCTTATCGAGGAGTTCCTGGAGGGCCAGGAGGTTTCAATCCTCACTTTCGTGGACGGGGAGGACATCCTTCCCATGGCCCCCGCCCAGGATTACAAGCGCGTGGGAGACGGCGATACCGGCCCCAACACCGGGGGCATGGGCTCCTATTCTCCCGTGCCCGTGCTGTCCCAGGAGGATTATCGCCGTGCGGTGGAGGAGATACTCAAGCCCACCGCCCGCGCCCTGGCCGCGCGCGGCATCCGCTACCGCGGTATCCTCTACGCCGGGCTGATCCTGACCGCTGAGGGGCCAAAGGTGCTGGAGTTCAACGTGCGCTTCGGCGACCCCGAGACCCAGGCAGTACTGCCGCGACTTAAAAGCGACCTCGTGGAGGCCATGCTGGCGGTGGTGGAGGGGCGCCTCGCCGGGATG
This sequence comes from Candidatus Solincola jinzensis, assembly GCA_015711875.1. The sequence continues at coordinate 1,428 of JACVJG010000283.1, forward strand.
AGACTGGATTGGTCGGATGAAGCCTGCGTCACCGTGGTCATAGCCTCTGGCGGCTATCCCGCGGACTACTCGAAGGGCTATCCCATAAGCGGCTTGGAGGAAGCCGGCGCCATGGAGGGCGTCACCGTCTTCCATGCCGGCACGCGCTTGGGGGAGGGGGGAGAGGTGCTCACCGACGGAGGGCGCGTGCTCAACGTCAGCGCCATGGGCCCTGACTTCGCCGCCGCGCGCGAGAGGGCATACCAGGCGGTAGAGAGGATCGACTTCCAGGATATCTACTACCGCAAGGATATAGCGCTGCGCGCCGTCGGCGCTTGATGGGGTCACGGGGATGCTGCGCCTTCCGGGACCCGGTGCAGAAAAGCGTGAAAGCTTTCAAACGATGGCATGAACGATGTCGCTGTCATGTGTTATGTTGTCGTTATCCTGCGATGGATTCGGGCTTTTAACGTGTATGGCGGCATGGCGGGAATGTCAGATGGTGGCGGATCGACCAGCGTTTACCTTCGTGATGCAGGCCTGCGGTCGGGTGAATCAGGCACAAGCGCCCTGGTTTTGAGGGAAGCCCGCACCGAGGAGGAGGCCCGGTCAGCTGCGGCTCTTCCGGCAGGGGTGCGATAAAGGTGGGGAGTAGTGAAGCCCGGTCTTGGGCCTTTTCGGAAGGCCTGTGTTGAGGCTGGAGGTGGAATATTATGGGTTCTCCCAAGGTGGCCCTGTTGATGGGTTCCGCATCGGACGCCGAAAAGGTAAAGCCGGCCGAGGAGATACTCGCCGAGATGGGTGTCGAGGTGGTCAAGGCGGTCATCTCGGCCCACCGACAGCCGGATAAGCTGAGGGATTTCGTGAGCGCGGCGCCCGGTGAGGGGGTGGAGGTCTTCATCGCCGCCGCCGGCAAAGCCGCGCATCTGCCCGGGGTGATAGCTTCCATGACCACCCTCCCGGTGATTGGGGTGCCGGTATCCTCGCCGGACTTAGGGGGGCTGGACGCTTTGCTCTCCATCGTCCAGATGCCGCGCGGGGTCCCGGTGGCGGCGGTGGCCATCGACGGCGCGGCGAACGCGGCACTGCTCGCCTGCTCCATACTGGCGTTGAAGTATGAAGGGATAGCTTCCGCCCTCACCGGCTACCGCAAACGCATGGCCGAGGGATGAAAGCCCCTGTTAACGGCGCTTCACATGGGGCATAATAGACTTGTGCCGGGCGAGATGAATGGAAAAGGTTGGAAATAGTGATGATGGCGGGACCCGTCGCTCGCTTTCTCCGGGAGGGGATGTAGCATGATCCCGCGCTATACCATGCCCGAGATGGCCGCAGTATGGAGCGAGCGCAACAAGCTCCAGAAGTGGCTGGATATAGAGATCCTGGCGGTGGAGGCGAGAGCACGGCGTGGGGAGGTCCCGCCGGAGGCTCTGGAGGAGATAAAGACGCGAGCCTCCTTCGATCCTCAGCGCGTACGCGAGATCGAGGAGACGGTGAACCACGATGTCATCGCTTTCCTCACCAACGTGGCCGAGAACGTGGGGGAAAGCTCCCGTTTCATCCATTACGGCATGACCTCCTCGGACGTCCTGGACACGGGGCTTGCCTTACAGATGTGCGAGGCCATGGACCTCATACTGGCCGAGGCAGGCTCGCTCGGTCGCACGCTGAAGAAAAGAGCGCTGGAGTTCAGGGATCAGATTATTATGGGGCGCACCCACGGGGTGCACGCGGAGCCCATCACCCTGGGCTTGAAGTTCGCCCTCTGGTCCTTTGAGGTGGCGCGGGATATCGAGCGCCTGCGCGGGGCGCGCGAGGGGGTTGGCTATGGAAAGATCTCCGGGGCGGTGGGCACCTACGCCCACCTGGATCCCTGGGTGGAGGCCTATGTCTGCGAGAAGCTGGGGCTGAAGCCGGCAGAGGTATCCACCCAGATACTGCAGAGGGACCGTCATGCAGAGTACATGGCGGCCATCGCCATCACCGGCTCCAGCCTGGAGAAGTTCGCGCTGGAGATAAGGGGCCTGCAGAGGACGGAGGTGCTGGAGGTGGAGGAGCCCTTCCGCAGGGGGCAGAAGGGTTCCAGCGCCATGCCCCATAAAAGAAACCCCATCCTCTGCGAGCGCATCTGCGGCCTCGCCAGGGTGCTGCGGGGAAACGCCCTGGCAGCCATGGAGAACATAGCTTTGTGGCATGAAAGGGACATCTCGCATTCCTCGGTGGAACGGGTGATAATCCCCGACTCCACCACCCTGCTCCACTACATGCTGGTGAAGTTCCGGGGGGTGTTGGAGGGCCTGCAGGTTTATCCTGAGAACATGAGACGCAACCTGGAGCTCAACCGCGGTCTCATCTTCTCCGAGAGCGTTTTGCTCGCCCTGGTGGACAAGGGACTCACGCGCGAGGACGCCTATGCCCTGGTGCAGCGCAACGCTATGCGCGCCTGGAGCGAGGGCGGGGACTTCCGCGCCCTACTGGCTTCCGACCCCGAGGTCTCCTCTCGCCTGAGCGCCGGGGAACTGGAGAGATGTTTCGATATCAACAGGCATCTTCGTAACCTGGACGAGATATTCGCCCGCCTGCAAGCCCTGGATTTCGGCGGTGCGGAGGGAACATCAAAAGGATGATTCGGGAAGGGAGCATCGGCTCTGGCGGGGTTTGAGGGTAAAGCGAGATGCAAGGAGAACAGGCTGCGTTGTGATCGCTGAACATCCTCGGGTGAAGCCGCGGGTGCCCTATGTCGGGGAGCTGGGAGCATGGAGAAACGGGAGCTGATCTACGAAGGCAATTCCAGGCGGTTGTATGCCACTGATGATCCCGAGCTAATCGTCCAGGAGTTCAAGGACGAGGCCATAGCCCTGGATGAAGCCGGAAAGGAGATCATCCCCGGCAAAGGCAGGGTAGGCGCCCGCATGAGCGACGTCGTCTTCCGCCTGCTGGGGAGAAGAGGCGTGCCCACCCACCATGTAAGGTTGCTCGGCGAGAACGAACTGCTCACCCAGCGTCTGGAGATGATCAGGCTGGAGGTGGTGGTGCGCAATCACGCCGCGGGCGGGTTCGCCCGCAGGCTGGGCCTGTCGGAGCGCCAGTCCCTTAAGCGGCCCCTGGTGGAGTTCTTTTATAAAAACGCGGGGCTGGGATATCCCCTTCTCGCCCGCGAGCACATCCGGGAGCTCGGCCTAGCGGACGATGAGCGGATGGAGGAGATGGCGAGCCTGGCATTGAGGGCTAACGAGATCCTGCTCCCCTTCTTCGATGCCCACGGCCTGGTGCTGGCC
>JACVJG010000284.1 GCA_015711875.1 Candidatus Solincola jinzensis
CGCCGCACCTTCAAGGTCAACGACTACGTGCCGGATAACTACAACGTCTCCACCAGGGTGGAGGCGGAGAGCGGCGAGGTTATCTGCGAGCGTGCCATGTACGGCGACGGCAGGGCCTGGGCGCATGATTCCATCGGGGTGACCGCTCCCGCCGCCGACTGGTACCTGGCGGAGGGCTCCACGGGGGGCGGCATGGAGACCTTCGTGCTCATACAGAACCCGGGGCCGGAAGCGGCCACGGTGAACGTGAGCTTCCAGACCGACAGCGGGGAGGTCAAGCCCGCGGACCTGCAGGGCCTGGGCATCGAGGCCGGCACCCGCCGCACCTTCAAGGTCAACGACTACGTGCCGGATAACTACAACGTCTCCACCAGGGTGGAGGCGGAGAGCGGCGAGGTGATCTGCGAGCGCGCCATGTACGGCGACGGCAGGGCATGGGCGCACGATTCCATCGCCTATGCGCCCTGAAAACGAGCGATACCTTTCAACCGCCGTTATTCCAGCCGCATACTCAGTCCCAGGGAATCCTTCGCGTTCCGGCCACAAAGAGGCAGCGAAGGCTTGCCAGAGGCGAGGCGTCATTTCAGGCGCTCGTCCACGGGATCCTTTGCGTCGCGTACCTGGTTCTCGCCACGCCTGATGACGAAGGAAGTGGTCATGCCCGCCGCCACCAGGTTGCCTTCCTCGTCTCGCACCTCCGCCTGGCCCACCCCGGTGTAGCGTCCCTTATGCAGGGCCCTGCCCTCCCCGTAGAGCACGCCCTCCTTGACATTGGATATGTAGTTGATGCGCTGGTCCAGGGTGACCGCCGCCTCGTCAGCCTCCAGGAGCGTGCCCACGGCGATGGAGCAGGAGGAATCCAGCAGGGCCGCGATCACGCCACCGTGCAGGATGCCGTAGAGGTTTTTCAGCTCGTCCTTGACCGGCAAGCGAAGTCTGGCCCTCCCCTCACCGGCTTCGATGACCTCCATGCCCAGATGGCGGTAGAAGGGGGATTCGTTCAAGAGCTTGAATATCCTCTGCTTTATCTCCTCCCGGCTCATCTCCTCGCTCATGTCACGCGGCCCTCCTCGCTTTATCCTCCATGTCTATCTTTCCATATGGACCATAACTCAGCCTGGCCGGGAGCTCAGACTATCTCCCGCAGCGGCCGCACCTCGATCATGTCCAGGTTGTCGAAACTCAGGGGGTATTTGCCCGCCTCGATGCCACGTATGATCTCCGCGACCTTGTTGTTGACCGGGGTGGACACGCCGGCCTCCGCCGACTTCGCCGCAAGATAGCCGTTAAGGGTCTCTACCTCACAGGGGATACCCTTGCGGAGGTCCTGCAGCATGGACGCCACCTGCTCGCGTGAGCGTGCGTAGACCATGCGGATGACGTTTACGGCGTTCTCCTCGCTTTCCCTTATCACGTCCAGGATAAAGTTGGGGTCCACGCCCTTGATGGGTTGCATGGTGATCCCGAGGGCCCGCGCGGTGAGCAGGGTTTCCACCATGATGGTAATGGCGGCCACCGTGGCCTTGTCGTTATCGAGAATGTCCCCGTAGGTGCAATTGAGGGCGCTGCTTAGACCGCTCATGGACACATTTACCATCAGCTTGCTCCAGCGCGTGCCCAACAGGTTATCGGTGATCTCCGCCTTCCCGGCATGATCCAGCACCCTCTTGACTTCCTGCACACGTTCCGTAAGCGACCCGTCCATCTCCCCGATATCGTAGGTCATCTCCTCGGGTGCGTAAGTGAGTTCGGAGACGCCGGGACCGATGAAGGTCGCGCCCCATCCTATGGCACCTCCCAGGGTTCTCTCCCTGCCCACCACCGAGGCCACCCTCTCCTCCGGAACGCCGTTCTGCAGGGTCAAGACCATGCTCTTCTCCCCCAGATGGGGAAGAATCTCCGGAAGCGCCTTGTCGTCGTAGACCGTTTTCACAAGGTAGATCACCAGGTCGTACTGTCCCTCCATACCCTCGGGGGTGACGGCACGCACGGGCACGGTCAGGTCCATGTGCCCGATGATACGCGCTCCCTTCTCGTTCAAAGCCTCGACATGAGGCTGGTTAACGTCCACGAGCACGATGTCCTCTCCCGCCTTGGCGATCAAGGCTCCTATGATCGTGCCCATGGCTCCGGCTCCCACCAGCGCTATCCTCATCCTGTTCTCCTCCTTTCTCCGCCACGCTGACCCGCTCTACCCCATCTCCACACGCACTTCACGCGACATCAGGTCTTCCCCACACGCCGCAAAGAGGCCCCCTCCGCCATTATAACCTTCCTAGAACCAGCTATGCCGCATGCGGCGGAACGGTGGTGGGCGTTTGACCGAGGGAAGGGGGTTGACCGAGAATAGGATGATCGCGGCGCCAGAACGGTGGCCGCGGACAGGCGAGCCGGAAAAAGCCTGCGGCGCGGAGGTGAGGCTTGTTCACGTGCTCAGCGCGCAAAGCCGGATGAATGGATTTCCGGCAGGGAAAAGGGGCAGGAGCGGAGCATCGATGGACGTGGTAGGCGAGGGCAAGGCCGTGAACATCGACAAAAGGCTTTTCAGGCGGGATTTCGTGATGGTATGCCTTGTGAACATGCTGGCATTTTTTTCTATTTATCTCGTCATCCCCATACTCCCCGTGTTCCTGGAGGAGCGGGGATACTCCAACGCCCTGGTGGGGGCGATAATGTCCATGGCCACGGTGGCGGCACTCCTGCGGCCCCTTTTCGGGCGCGCCGCTGACCTGCGTGGCCGCAAGACGACCCTGCTATGCGGCACCCTCGTCCTGGGAGCATCGACCTTCCTGTACGCGGCGTTCTCAAGCGCCCTGCCGCTTTTCGTCATCCGCTTCCTCAACGGATTGGGCCTGGCCGCCTTCCACACCGCCGCCTATGCCGTGGTCGGCGACCTCGCCCCCGCCGCGCGCCGGCTACAGGCCATCGCCTTCTTCTACATCTCGGTGGATGTGACCATCGCCGCGGCTCCCGTAGTCGCCAAGGCCATGGAGAGCTATATGGGATACACGCCGGTATACATACTCGCGGGATGCCTGGCGGTGTTGGCCTTCATGGCTTCGCTGCTGGTAAGGGAGACCGGGGTCACGGTAGCCACCGGGTCGAGAGATACGAGCCGCTCCAGGATGACCCCTTTGCAGATGACCATCTACCTCACCACCATGGGATTCACCCTTACCTTCGGCACCCTCCAGACCTTCATCGTCCTTTCCTCTCAGAGCAAGGGCGTCGAGCAGGGAGAGCTTTTTTTCACCGTCTTCGCCCTGACCCTCATAGCCTTCCGTCTCGGGGTGGGAAAACGCGCCGACCGCTGGCAGAGGCGGGGGCTGATCCTGGCTTCAGCGTCGGTGACCTTATGCGGCCTGGGAATACTCGCCTTCTCGTTCAGCTTCTTCCATCTCCTCCTGGGAAGCTTTCTCTACGCCCTGGGGTTCGCCTACCTTCCCACCACCCTATCGGCCCTTCTGCTCGACCATACCGACGCCGCCGGACGCGGCGCCGCCCTGGGCATCTTCATGGCCGTCTTCGATATCGGCATCGGACTGGGAGGCATCGCCCTCGGGCCCATTGCCGATCTCTGGGGCTACACCGCCATGTACCTATGCGGAGGGGTCATAGCCCTTGCGTGTTTGGCGCTCTTCATGACGCGCACCGCCTCGCCGCGGGGGAGCCATAACGGCGTTTGACGCGCGTGCCTTCCCGACACGCGTTTTTCATACTCACAAAGCAAGCATCCCGGAAGCCTTTGCTCGCGAGATCCGCTCTCCCGGCGGTCCGGCGCCCGCGTCTCTCGTCACAACGGGAAAGAAAGCCGGTAAGCGCCTTCGCTTCCAGCAGACCAGGTACCCCCTGCAGGCAGAGGTGGTATTCTGTTCACAAGCTCCCGAATTGTTATGATGCAAGGTACCCCTGCAGGCAAAGGTGGCCAGACAAGGTACCCCCTGCAGGCAGAAGTGATATTATCCTTGATGATGGACGACGGCCGCCGCGGTGGCCTCGCGGCAAAAGCCGTATCTGCACCGGCTCGCCAGGAAAGCGAGGGCAAATGCGATACAGGGAAGGTTTGGCCAGCGTCAACGGAACAGAGATCTATTACCGCGAGCACGGCGACGGGGAGCCTTTGCTCCTGATCATGGGACTCAGCGCGAATTCCGACTGGTGGGGAGAGGATTTCGTGCGTGAGCTCGCCTCGCACTTCAAGGTGGTTTCCTTCGACAACCGGGGAGCTGGGCGTTCCGGCAAGCCCGAAGGCCCCTACTCCATTCCCCAGATGGCCGCGGACGCCGCCTGCCTCATGGACCATCTGGGCTGGACATCCGCCCATGTTCTGGGGGCATCGATGGGCGGCATGATCGCGCAGGAGCTGGCGCTGGGAATGCCTGAGCGCGTGCGGCGCCTGGTGCTCATGTGCACCAACTGCGGAGGTCGGGAACAGGTGCTCGCGAGCCCCGAGATATACGCGCTCCTCAATATCCCACGCAAAGGGCTGACCCCGGAGGACATCGCCTGGGCTTCCCTGCCCCTGCTCTTTCCCCAGCGATACATCGACGAGAACCCCACCACCATGCGCGCCGTCGTCGACGCCTTTCTGGTGGCTCCCATCGAGCCCAGGTGCTTCGTGTGGCAGATGGCCGCCATCACATCCTGGTCTGACTTACCACGCTTGAAG
>JACVJG010000285.1 GCA_015711875.1 Candidatus Solincola jinzensis
ATTACGGGCACGTTGATCTCGCAGCCGAAATAATAGTCCTTGAGCTGCGCCTCGCCCTTCTTGTTACCCTCTGTGTCGTAGACCGGTACCGTCTTCATATCTACTTCCCATCCATCAGGTCAGGACGTGTGCCTTTTTCCTGGCTTTTTTGCGCGACTTCACGGATTCGCGGATGATCAGGATCCCGCCATCGGGACCGGGGACGCTTCCTTTGACCAGGAGCAGGTTGCGCTCGGGCTTGACGTCCACCACCTCCAGGTTCTGAGCGGTCACGCGCTCCCCTCCCATGCGCCCGGGCATGCGCGAGCCCTTGAAAACGCGCGATGGGGTGGCGCAGGCGCCGATGGCGCCGGGAGCGCGGTGGAAATGGGCTCCGTGCGATCCCGGACCCCCGCCGAAGTTATGGCGCTTGATGACGCCGGCGTATCCCTTGCCGCGCGACCTGCCGGTGATGTCCACGCGGTCTCCCTTGGAAAATATATCCACTTTGATCTCCTGGCCCAGCCGGTAGCCTGAGGGGTCCTCGACCCGCACTTCCGCGAGGTGACGGCGCGGTTCCAGATCCTTGCTCTGGAAATGGCCGCGCTGCGGGCGGTTGAGCCTCTTTTCCTTGACCGCCCCGAACCCCAGTTGCAGCGCGTCGTATCCCTCCTTCTCCACCGTCTTTATCTGCGTGACCAGACAGGGCCCCGCCTCCACCATGGTTACGGGGATCACCTTCCCGTCCTCGGTGAAGACCTGGGTCATGGCTATCTTTCTACCGATGATTCCCTTCAATTCATCCACCTCTCGACGGCGCGGCCTCCGCTCATGCCGCGGCCATTTACGGTCACAGTTTTATCTCGATGTCCACCCCGGCCGGCAGGTCCATGCGCATGAGCGAGTCCACCGTTTTCGGCGTCGGCTCCATGATGTCTATAAGCCGCTTGTGTACCCGCATCTCGAAATGCTCCCGCGAATCCTTGTTCACGTGCGGAGAGCGGATGACGCAGTACACGTGTTTCTCCGTGGGCAGGGGAACCGGCCCGGAGATGGACGCTCCCGTGCGCCTTACCGTCTCCACGATCTGCCTGGCCGAACGGTCGATCACCTCGTGATCGTAGGCCTTCAGCCTTATCCTTATCTTCTGTCTCTGCTTGGCCAATCTCTAGCCTCCATTCTCGCTGCCGCTCCGCTGCCTACCCCGCCTCGGGCGCCGGCCGCGGCGCGGCGGTACCGGATCCCGGCCCGGCACGCATGCGATGGGGCGTCGCTCAACGCCCCTCTTCCCGCCTCTACTTCAAGATCGCCGTCACCCTGCCGGCGCCCACGGTGCGGCCGCCTTCGCGGATGGCGAAGCGCAGCCCCTCCTCCATGGCGATGGGGGAGATGAGCTCGATGGACATCTCGGTGTTGTCTCCGGGCATGACCATCTCCACCCCCTCCGGGAGGGTGACGGTGCCGGTGACGTCGGTGGTGCGGAAGTAGAACTGGGGACGGTAGCCGGAGAAGAAGGGGGTGTGGCGGCCTCCCTCCTCCTTGGAGAGCACGTACACCTGGGCCTTGAAGGAGAGGTGGGGGGTGATGGAGCCGGGCTTGGCCACCACCTGGCCGCGCTCCACGTCCTTTCTGCCGATGCCGCGCAAAAGCAGGCCCACGTTGTCCCCCGCCTGGCCCTCGTCCAGGATCTTTCTGAACATCTCCACCCCGGTGACCACCGTCTTCTGGGTGGGGCGGATGCCCACGATCTCCACCTCGTCCCCGGTGTGGATGGCCCCGCGCTCGATGCGGCCGGTGACCACGGTGCCGCGGCCGGTGATGGAGAAGACGTCCTCGATGGCCAGGAGGAAGGGCTTGTCCACGTCCCTCTGGGGGGTGGGGATGTAGTCGTCCACGGCGTCCATGAGCTCCATGATGGCGGCGCAGGACTCGCAGTCGCGCTTGCCGCAGCCGCACTCCATGGCCTTGAGGGCCGAGCCGGCGATGACCGGGATCTCGTCCCCGGGGAACTCGTACTCCGTCAGGAGCTCGCGCACCTCCATCTCCACCAGCTCCAAAAGCTCGGGGTCGTCCACCATGTCCGCCTTGTTGAGGAAGACCACCATGGCGGGCACCCCCACCTGGCGGGCCAGCAGGATGTGCTCGCGGGTCTGGGGCATGGGGCCGTCGGCGGCCGAGACCACCAGGATGGCCCCGTCCATCTGGGCGGCGCCGGTGATCATGTTCTTGATGTAGTCGGCGTGCCCGGGGCAGTCCACGTGGGCGTAATGTCTTTTATCCGTCTGGTACTCCACGTGGGCGATGGCGATGGTGATGCCGCGCTCCTTCTCCTCTGGCGCGTTGTCTATGGAGTCGAAGGACCGCACCTCCACGTCCTGGCCCTGGTTGGCCAGGCACATGGTGATGGCCGAGGTCAGGGTGGTCTTGCCGTGGTCCACGTGGCCGATGGTGCCCACGTTCACGTGCGGCTTGGTCCTCTCGAATTTCTTCTTGGCCATTTTGACATTCCTCCATCCCTTATCCATCCCGGCTCCGCGCCGCCAGGGACCATCCCCCTATAACCGCGGATCGGGCCTCGCCGCCCGCGGCCTGCCGCTCCTTACGAAACGACCCCGCCCCATGGTCAGGCGCCAGGCGGGGATGTCATGACATCTGGCACGAGCACTCCGCTCTTGCCCAATTATTTATGATAACGGGCAACGCCCGCTTTCCTCTGGTAGCGGTGAGAGGACTTGAACCTCTGACCTCGCGGGTATGAACCGCGCGCTCTTACCAGCTGAGCTACACCGCCATGCCGCTGAATCGATGGAGCCCGCTAGCAGACTCGAACTGCTGACCCCATCCTTACCATGGATGTGCTCTACCAACTGAGCTAAGCGGGCTCGTTCACACTCAAGCGCGTTAATAATATTACAACAACCTTTTTCGCGATACAACGAGAAGAGAGGGGCTACAAGAAGATCTTCGCGGAGTAGGGGCGGACCGCACTTCCGCCTTATCTCCATGAGAATGGACGAGCAACGGGCAGCATAAACCCCGCTCAGCCCTGCCGCCACTAGGTTCCGCCGCCACGAGACTTCGGATCTGCTGGCAGCAAGGATTATCGCGCGAATATCCCGGCATTTGATTTGATCATGCCAGGCAGGCATACGCTCTGCCCTTGTGAAAACATCATCCCGGGTAACCTTGGCGTCTGGTGAACTGGCGTGCTCGCTCCCTGTTGCCGCAAGCACGGGTGAGGGAGAGTGTCCCCTGTTCCATCCTCCCGGAGGCGCATCGCTTCCCTGCCGCCGGCCATGACCCCGCGGAGGTTCAAGCCGGGGGCCGCAAGGCACGAAGGCCGGGTGTTTACTGGAGAAACATGGAAAGAGAGGTCTTCTCCCCGGGCTCGACCACTACGAACTCGGAATCCCTTTCGCCTTCCAGCATCATGCGCAGCAGGCGCGTCGAGCCTGGTATCTCCTCGTAACGCAGCCCCAGGATCTCCGCCATGGACATGGCCGCGGCGCGGAATTCCTCCATGCGGTAATTGCCGGTATTGATGAGCACGAGGCGCGTGTAGTTCGCCAGCATGGCCCTGGCCACGCGCAGCGCCTTTTCCTCACCGTATTTCTTCACCAGCCTCCCGTACTCGGCGATGGGGAATTCCGCGGCCTTTATCCAGCCCTTGGTGAGGAAATAGGTGCCCGGCTCTTCCCGCAGCCTGCGCAGGTGCTCAGCGCGAGAGCCGAGGAAAATGGCTATGCAGTCATCCACGCGCGGTATCACCAGGCGGCGAGTGGGTGAGGAAAGGCCCACCGCGGCGTTGGAGCAGAGGCCATAACCCAGGATGATCTCGCCTTCGCCATGGATGGAATCGATCCTCTCCTGCAAAGCCTCGTGCAGCGCCTTGGGGTCGTTGTGCAGGCCGAATTCCAGCTCCACGAGCTGATCCTCCCCCACCCCCATGAGCTTGAGTTCCTCCGCCACCGTTGCGCAGGCTATTATCTTCGTCCCGCTTTTTTCCTGCATCTTCCTCTCCCTAAAAACATGGCCTTACGACCTTGCGCACCCACAGCCCTGCGATCCCCCATCCCTCACCGTCTCCGGCACCTTCCTGGCCGCTCCAGCATCCAAAACCCATCGCCATCAACCAGCCTCCGTACGGGAGAGACCGGAATTCAATCTATGACAGGCTCCCGCCAGTCGTGAATAGAGGCAGCGAAAGACCTCGTACAGCTCATCGTATTCGCGGCAGCAGCCCTCTTCCGGGAAGAAGGTCCTCCTCACCCTCACCGCCCGCTTGATCTCCCGGTACTCGCGGAAGGCGCCGGCGGCCGCGGCGGCGGCCAGGGCGCATCCCATGGCCCCCGCCTCCTGGGGGTTCTCCACCGCCTCCACGCGGCGCCGGGTGACGTCGGATACGATCTGCATCCACACGTCGCTCTTCGCCCCGCCCCCGATGGCCCGCAGGGGGTCGCAGCGCAGGCCCGCCCCGGCGGCGGCGTCCAGGAGCCAGCGCAGGTTGAAGGCCACCCCCTCGTAGACCGCCCGGAGCATGTGCTCACGCTTGTGCTCCAGGCTCAGGTTGACGAAGGCGGCGCGCAGGGTGGTATCGGTGACCGGGGCCCTCTCCCCGAACATCCACGGCGTGAAGAGCAGCCGCCCCGCGCCCGGCGGCATCTCCGCGGCAGCCCGGTCCA
>JACVJG010000286.1 GCA_015711875.1 Candidatus Solincola jinzensis
AATACATGCGCGACGCCAAGATAAACCAGATCTGGGACGGCACCAACCAGATACAGCGCATCGTCATGGCCCGCGCTGTCCTGGGTAGGTAACGGCCAGCGCGTATGGGGGCGCGTACCCCCCAAGGCCCAGGTTCTTGACGCGGGCGGAAACACGTGCACATTATGATGCATGTGTGACCGGCGCCGGCCGGGCGCTAAGGAGCGCGGCCTTCCGGACAGGGTCGCCGCGGCATTAGCGGCGATGCGGAGCCGTGCGGTTTGAGCAGGCAGGGAGGGTTCTCCACGGAGAAACGGAAGAGGCAAGAGGAGGTTGAGAATGGACTTTGAACTCTCTCAGGAGCAGAAGGCCTTCTTCAAGGAGGTCAAGGAGTTCGCGGAGAAGGAGATCGCGCCCTTCACGGAGGAATACGACCGCAATAGCGAGTTCTTCTGGGATGGGTGGAAAAAGATGGGAGCCATGGGCCTGCTGGGCCTTCCCTTCCCGGAGGAATACGGGGGTTCGGACGCGGGAGCCCTGGACACCGCCATCGCCATGGACGCCTTCGCGGCGGGCGGCGGCGACGCCGGCGTGTCGCTTTCCTGGGGCGCCCATACTATCATCGGGGCGGTGCCCATCTGGGTGATGGGGACGGAAGAACAGAAGAAAAAATATCTCCCGGGCATCTGCAGCGGCGAGAAGGTGAGCTGCTTCGGGCTCACGGAGCCGGACGCAGGTTCCGACGCCGCTTCCATAAAGACCACCGCGGTGAGGGACGGCGACGAGTACGTCATCAACGGCTCCAAGATGTTCATCACCAACGGCCCCATATGCGACCTGTGCATCGTGATGGCGGTGACCGACAAGGAGAAAGGGGGCGCGGGGATCAGCGCCTTTATCGTTGACCGCGACACCCCCGGCTTCGAGGTCAGCCGTGAGCTGGACAAGATGGGCAACCGCACTTCCCCCACCGCGGAGCTGGCCTTCAACGACTGCCGGGTGCCGGCGGAGAACCTGCTGGGCGCGGAAGGCGAGGGCTTTTACGGGGTGGGGAAGGCCACCCTGGAATGGGAGCGCGCCATCATGGTGGCCCCGGCGGTGGGCGGCATGGAGTGCAACATCAACCGCTGCATCGAGTATGCCAAGGAGAGGAAGCAGTTCGGCAGGCCCATCGGGAAGTTCCAGGCGGTGGCCTTCAAGATCGCGGAGATGAAGTGCCTGCTGGACGCGGCGCGTCTGCTGGTCTACCGCGTGGCCTGGATGAAGGACCAGGGTATCCCGGCCATGATGGAGGCCTGCGTGTGCAAGCTCTTCGTGACCGAGAGCGCCTTCAAGGTGGCCAACGAGGCGGTGCAGATCTTCGGGGGCTACGGCTACATCCGCGAGTACCCCGTGGAGCGCACCCTGCGCGACGCCAAGCTGGGCACCATCGGGGCCGGCACTTCCGAGATCCAGAAGATGATCATCAGCCGCCTGCTCATGGGCAAGTTCTAGAGCGCGGCGCGGAAGAGGGAGACGAGAGCCGGTGGCGCGGGCGGCGCCCGGGGCGGAGAGGGCCTGACGGGCATGCGGGTGACGGTTCATCTCACCGGGATAGTGCGGCACCATGCCGGGGTGAAGGACAGGGCGTATGAGCTGCCCGAGGGCGCGACAGCCGGGGATCTGCTGCGGCGGGTGGGAGAGGATCTCGGGCATCGCTTGCCGCCCCGCATGTGGGACGCCGGCAGCAAGCGTTTCCACCCCGTGATCAGGGCTACCCGCCGGGGAACACCCTTCCTGGAGGACGGCGATCCCTTGAAGAACGGGGACGAGATATTCATCATCTCCCGCATGGCGGGAGGTTAGGGCATCCGCAGCCAGGACCTGCCTTGCCCGTGGTCCGGGAAGCGGGCGCGGGCCTGGCGATGCCCCAATACCGCTATGGCCCTGACCCCGGCAGGAGTCCCGCCCAAGCGGGGGGAAGATGCGCGTCCTGCTGGCCGATGCGGCATGGGTCGGACATGTCTCGACCGACAGGTCGGGTTCGCATGAGGAAAAGTTCCTGGGAGGGGGACGAGGCAGAGGGAGGCGTGATGAGCGATTACGACGCGATCGTGGTGGGCGCGGGCATCGCCGGCCTGGGGGTGGCGACGCAGCTCCAGCAGGCGGGCAAGAAAACCCTGTTGCTGGAGATGTACCCCAAGGCGGGCGGGCGCATGCAGTCCTACGACCTGCCGGGAGGTTACCGTGTGGACATAGGGCTGCACATGATCGAGATGGGCAAAAAGGGATACTGCCACGAGCTCGGCACCCGCGTGGGCAAGGAGTTCGAATGGGCCGCCTTCTCCGTTACCCTTGACCTCTACGAGGGGGGGAAGTGGCAGGATATGCAGAGCTTCATCCAGCTCACCGACGAGGAAAAGGCGAGCTTCATCGAACTCATGAAGGGCATCGCGGCCATGGACGAGCCCGACTTCAGGGCCTGGGACAACCGCTCCTTCGATGAATGGCTCGACCACAACCACCTCAGCGGCAGCCTGCGTGAGGTTTGGGAGAACATGAGCATGATCATGACCACCATACCTGACGCCAGGGAGCAGTCGGCCGGCGAATGCCTGTACATCGCCAAGGAGGCGCTGGTGAAAGGACGGGCGGTGCTCATCGCCGCCTATCCCAGAGGAGGGATGTGGGGAGTCATCGGTCCCCTGGTGGATGCCTTCCAGGAAATGGGAGGTGAGCTGAGGCTGGGGGCGCGCGTCGAGCAGGTGGTTTTCGAGGGCAAGAAGGTGGCGGGGGTGAAGGTGGCCCGCAAGGGCGCCAACCCCATCGCCAGGGAGTGGCGTTTCGTGTCCACCGACCTGGTGACCGCGCCCCTGGTGGTGCTGGCCCTTCCCATCTGGCACCTGGACAAGGTGCTGGACTTCGACCGCCGCTATTCGCCCCTGCCGGGATGGTGGTTGAAGCGCATCGAGGACATCAGGGGGGAGAGGACGGGGCTCCTGGGATACATCATCGCCACCCGCCGGCCTCTTTACGAGCGCACGGTGTTCATGTCCGCCCTGAGGTCGCCCCGCACCGGGCTGCCCCTGCAGGCCTTCGCGCCCACCGCCTTCGACCCCGGGGTGGCTCCGCCCGACCGCTACCTCCTGGTCACCGACAACGTGGCGGAGCCGTGGGAACTGGAGGACAAGTTCAACCTGGCGCGCCTCATGGAGCAGCACTGGGAGGATGTCAAGGAGCTCTATTCCTTCGAGGACGGAGAGGTGGAGTTCGCCATCCCCTACTACACCACGGGTTGCGACGGACTGGCGCGCAAGCCGGGGCTCACGGGAGATTTCAAGCCCGATGTGCAGGCGCCTTGCGTTGACGGTCTCTTCTTCGCCGGTGATACCTACCTGGGAAGGGGCCTGGCCATAGAGGGGGCGTCGCGCTCCGCCATCCTCTGCGTGGAGCGCATCCTGGGCTGAGGCGGAAAGCCCGGCCGCTCCCTGCCCGGCCGCGCGTGCTATGATGATGGGCGTGCTTGTCCTGTGGATATCAGCGGGAAAGGAGAAAGGGCACACGTGGCCTCGGGAAAGCGGAAGTTGCGCGCGCTGATCGTCTCCGACGCCTGGGGCTTCGGGCTGCTGGAGACCAAGCCCCACCCACTCTGGCAAGTGCGCTACTGGGCCATCCGCAACAAGGCCCTGTTGGTGCCGGAATACGGGGCCATGTACATAGCCGCCTTCCTGAAGGGCATGGGTGTGGACATCGAGGTCATCAACCTGGTGGTCGACGTGTGCGCCGACGAGAGCTGGTTCAGGGAGGCGGAGGAAGGCCTGCCCGACGACGCCCTCTCCACCGCTCCCATAGGCGGGGAGGAGGCCCTGAGGGCGATGAGGGAAAACCTGGAGAGAACCATCGAGCGCGCGCAGCCCGACGTCATCCTCTTTCCCATCTCCATCTACTATATCGCCTTGCACGCACGCGAGATGCTCAGGCGCCTGCGGGAGCTGGCGCCTGAGGCGGTCCTGGTCGCCGGCGGCGTCTATTCCACCATGCACCCCGGGGAGATCATGGAGGACGGCGCCGCGGACTTCGTGGTGCGAGGAGAGGGGGAGTGGACCACCCTGGAGCTCCTGCGCGCCTTGGAGAGGGGCGGAGAAAAGGAGCAGCTAGCCTCCATAGCCGGCCTTACCTGGCGCGACGGCAGCGGCGCGGTGGTTCACAACCCGGAGCGTGAGCGGGAGAGGAACCTGGACCTCTTTCCCCATATCTACACCGTGTCCGAGGAGTTCGCCATCGAGGTCCGCCATCGCATCCTGAAGTCCCTCAATCCCCTCGACGACTACATCCCCGGAGGCGGCTTCCTAACCTCCCGGGGCTGTCCGGAGGAGTGCACTTTCTGCCTCGACCCCGCGGTCTGGAAGCGGAGGACGCGTTTTCATTCCCCGGCCTACGTGCGCGAGGTGCTGGCCTACTGCTGGGAGCGCTTCACCGCCGGCGAGCGCAGCTTCTACTTCGGCGACGCCACCTTCGCCCTCAACCGGCCCCGCCTCAAGGCGCTCTTGCAGACGGTGCGCGAGTTCCCCTTCACCTACCATATCCAGACGCGCGCCGATTCCTTGACCCCGGAGGTGCTGGAGGGCCTCAAGGAGAGCAACTTCGGCAGC
>JACVJG010000287.1 GCA_015711875.1 Candidatus Solincola jinzensis
GTGTCGTCAGACACCAGGTTGTCCGCTGACGACACGCAGGCCTCGTTCCGGCCGGCGGCGCTGATGGTAGGCTTGATGCTTATGCCGATCTCTGCCTGATTGCCGTTCCTGTCGGTGGAGCAACGCACGATCTCGCCCGTCTGGAGGTCCTTGCGGAAGACGTCCCAGACGCCGTTGGTGTCGCCGGCCACCAGATCCTCGGCGTTGGATTGGAAGGCCACGTACCGGCCGTCGGCGCTGATGGCCGGATCAAAATTCTTGCCGTTGGCCTGCTTGCCGTCCTTGTCGGTGGAGCAGATCACGATGGCCCCCGTCTGGGGGTCCTTGCGGAATATATCCGGCCACCCGTTGGTGTCCCCGGGCACCAGCTTGGGGTCGCCGGACTCGAAGGCCACGTACCTGCCGTCGGCGCTGATAGAGGGATTGAAACTCGTGCCGGTCTCGGCCTGCTTGCCGTCCTTGTCGGTGGAGCAGCGCACGATGGCCCCCGTCTGGAGGTCTTTGCGGAAGACGTCGCTGACGTTGTTGGTGTCGTCACCGACCAGGTTGACGGCCCTGGACTCGAAGGCCACGTACCTGCCGTCGGCGCTGATGGCGGGGTTGTTGCTGTCGCCGTTCTCGGCCTGCTTGCCGTCCTTGTCGGTGGAGCAGCGCACGATCTCGCCCGTCTGGAGGTCCTTGCGGAAGACGTCCCAGGCGTTGTTGGTGTCGCCCGCCACCAGCCCGGTGGCCCTGGACTGGAAGGCCACGTACCTGCCGTCGGCGCTTATGGAGGGGTTCCAGCTCGGCTGCGCTTCGGGCTGTTCTCCGTTCTTATCGGTGGAGCAGCGCACGATGGCCCCCGGGGCGGCTAGCGCCGATCGCGGCCTTGAAGCGAGCGGCGACGCAGCGATCAGCAACGCGCAAAGCAATCGAAAAAACGGCTTGATGAAAGAGGTTCTGGACATGGCTCCTCCCTCACAGACCCCTTGCATACCCCTTGAAAAGATTCCCTTCCTACGGCATTTAAATAGCATACAGGCCCTGCGTGGACAAGACCGTCGCCAACGGCAGCGTCGCGCCGAAGGCAAGGACGGCTGGAAGCCAGGGTTCGGGTCGACAAACGCCATTAATTACTATATATTACCATTTAGTGCAAGCCTGTCATTCCTAGATAAGTCATGGCCTGTCTGTCACGGCGGGACTCGCTCGAGACGTAACGGCCATGCTTGAGTCAAGAGGCAAGGCTCGATGCCTGTGACTCAGGCGCCGGCTTAGGCAGGCCATATGGCCGGTTCTCATCTGGCACTGTGAGCATAGAGGCATGGCTCTATCCCCATAGAGCTTATGGCAAGCCTTTCGTGGCGAAGCACGGGGCATTGCCAGAGGGACAGGGAAAGGCATGAGCCCCATTTTTTGTCGTCGCATGCCGCCGTTTGCCATGCTTTACCAATGAGCGCGAGGTCGCATTCCGCTAGAATTGATGGTCTTTACGCCGCAGCGAAACCTGCAGTCGATAACAAGAGTAACAAGAGGCACCGGGCTAGGCCCGACCCCTATGCCTGGAGGCGGGCGATGATGGCGTCGGCCATCTCCGAGGTGCCGGCCTCGCCGCCCAGGTCGTAGGTGACCGTCTTCCCCTCCGCGATCACCGCCGCGGTGGCCTCGTAGATGCGGCGAGCCGCCTCCTCCTCCCCGATGTGGTGGAGCATGAGCACCCCGGTGAGGATCTGGGCGGTGGGGTTGACCTTGTTCATCCCCGTGTACTTGGGGGCGCTGCCGTGCACGGGCTCGAAGACCTGGATCTCGTCACCGATGTTGGCGCTGGGGGCCACCCCCAGTCCGCCCACCAGCCCGGCGCAGAGGTCGGAGATGATGTCGCCGTAGAGGTTGGGGAGCACCAGCACGTCGTAGATGTGGGGCTTCTGCACCAGCTGCATGGCCATGTTGTCCACGATGCGGTCCTCGAACTCGATGTCCGGGTAATCCCTGGCCACCTGGCGCGCCACCTCTAAAAAGAGTCCGTCGGTGAACTTGAGGATGTTGGCCTTGTGCACCGCGGTCACCTTGCGCCGCCCCTCCCGGCGCGCGTACTCGAAGGCGAAGCGGCAGATGCGCTCCGAGGCCCCGCGGGTGATGAGCTTGACGCTCTCGGCGGTGTCCTCGTCCACCTGGCGCTCGATGCCTGCGTAGAGGTCCTCGGTGTTCTCCCGCACCACCACCAGGTCTATGTCCTTGTAGGGCGAGCGCACCCCCTCCATGCTCCGGGCGGGGCGCAGGTTGGCGTAGAGGTCCAGCTCCTTGCGCAGGGCCACGTTGATGCTGCGGAAGCCCGAGCCCACCGGGGTGGTGATGGGCCCTTTCATGGCCACCTTGTTGGCGCGGATGGACTCCAGCACGTGGGTGGGAAGGGGGGTCCCGTATTCCTCCATGACCTCCGCCCCGGCCTTCTGGACGTCCCACTCTATCTCCACTCCCGCCGCCTCGATGATGCGGCAGCAGGCATCGACTATCTCCGGGCCGATGCCGTCACCGGGTATGAGCGTGATGCGCCTCATAGCTCGAAACCTCCGTGGTTCTTCAGGTACTCCGTGAGCCCGCCCTCGCTGAGGATGTCCATCATCACCCGGGGCAGGGGCACTATCGCCATCTCCGTTCCCCTGGTGACGTTCACCACCTTGCCCGCAGCCAGGTCCACCTCCAGCTCGTCCCCGGCCTGTATGCCCGAGGTGTCGCACTCCACCACCGGCAGGCCTTTGTTCACGGCGTTGCGGAAGAAGATGCGCGCGAAGGAGCGCGCCAGCACCGCCCCCACCCCGGCGTGCTTTATCACCAGCGGCGCCTGCTCGCGCGAGGAGCCGCACCCGAAGTTGCCCCCCGCCACGATGAAATCCCCCGGCCGCACCCGGGAGGCGAACCCGGGGTCGATGTCCTCCATGCAGTGGCAGGCCAGCTCGTCCATGTCCAGGGTCTTGAACTTGTACTTGCCGGAGATGATGTAGTCGGTGTTCACGTCATCCCCGAAAACATGGGCCCTGCCCCTGAGAACCATTCCTTCCTTCATGTCATATCTCCTTGCCGAGCCTCACAACATGCGCCTGGGGTCGGTTATCTTGCCCGCCACCGCGCTCGCCGCCACCGTGGCGGGGCTGGCGAGGTAGATGAAGGCGTTGGCGTTGCCCATGCGCCCCTTGAAGTTGCGGTTGGCGGTGGAGATCACCGTCTCGCCGTCGGCGGGAATCCCGTTGTGGGTGCCCACGCAGGGCCCGCAGCCCGGGGTCACGAAGGCCGCTCCTGCCTCCACCAGCGCCCGCACGATGCCTCTCTCCATGGCCTCCAGGAACACCTGCCGCGAGGCGGGGGCCACGATGAGCCGCACCTCCGGGCTGACCCTGCGCCCGGCCAGGATGCGCGCCGCCACCTCCAGGTCCTCCAGGCGCCCGTTGGTGCAGGTTCCTATGACCGCCTCCTGCACGGGGGTCCCCTCCACCTCCTCCACCGGGCGCACGGCGTCCACGCGGTGGGGCTCCGCCACCATGGGCGCGAGGCCGCTGAGGTCGAACTCCCTCACCTCGCGGTAGGAGGCGTCGCGGTCGGGCGACACCGGCTGGAAGGGCCTGGAAACCCTTCCCTTAAGCCAGGCCATGGTCTTTTCGTCCGCCTCCATGAGGCCCGCCTTGGCCCCCATCTCCACCGCCAGGTTGGAGATGGTGAAGCGCGCCTCCACGCTCAGGGAGGATATGACCTCGCCCCCGTACTCCACCGCCATGTACGTGGCCCCGTCGGCGGTGAGCTCGCCCGCAAGGAAAAGGGCCACGTCCTTGGAATACACCCCCTCGCCCAGCTTTCCCCGCAGCTCCAGGCGCAGGGACTCCGGCACTTTGAACCACAGCTTGCCGGTGAGCATGGCCGCGGCGAGGTCCGTGGACCCCACGCCGGTGGAGAAGGCGTTGATGGCCCCGTAGGTGGTGGTATGGGAGTCGGCGCCGATGACGATCTCGCCCGGGGCCACATGGCCCTGCTCCGGCAGCAGGCAGTGGCAGACCCCCCATCCCACGTCGTAGAGCCCCAGACCCTGCTCCGCCGCGAACTCGCGCATCATGGCGTGCAGGTTGGACACCCCTTCCAGAGGGCTGGGCGCGCTGTGGTCGATGACCAGGGCCACCCGGGAGGGGTCCTTCACCCTCTCTCCCCCCAGCTCTCGAAAGGCCCGTATGGCCAGGGGCGAGGTTCCGTCCTGCCCCATCATGAAGTCCACCTCCGCCACCACCAACTCCCCGGCGGAAACCTCCCTGCCGCAGTGGGCCGTGAATATCTTCTCCGCCATGGTCTTTCCCATCGGCGTCCTCTCCTCCTCGCTGCCTTACACGTGAGAATCCTCACGATTGCCGTCCACGCTCCCCGTGGCCATGCCGTCCCCCGGGGTACGGCTACCATTATTCAATACGCGCGGGGTTTTCGCAAAGCCGGCATTTGCACCTTCCTGTCGTCGCGCGGACGCTCTGTCTTGCGGCGTTTCTGGACCGATCCGTCGCGCTATTGGCGGGGACCCCCTTTCCTTCCTCTTGCTCCGCAAGCCCATGATCATGCCACGTAAACCCCCTCTGGCCGGATCCTCCATCC
>JACVJG010000288.1 GCA_015711875.1 Candidatus Solincola jinzensis
GTGCTCGATAAGGTTGAGGTGCAGCCTGAATTTTACATCGTCAGGAACCACGGCATCCATGATATCGTGCGCCTTCTCCGCCGAAGCTCCCGCGGGAATAACCCCTAATCGCTTTCCGACCCTCAGGATATGGGTATCCACGGGGAAAAGAGGGTGACCGAGCTGGAAGAGCAGCAACACCGCCGCCGTTTTTCTCCCTACACCGGGCAGGTTCAAAAGGTACTCCAAGGCTTCCAAGGGCTCCATCCCGCGCAGGAATTCCAGGGAATAGGATCCCGACCTGCTGCGCGCCTCCTCCAGGATGGCATGGATGCGCTGCGCCTTGACGCGCGAGATGCCACCGCTCCTGATGGCCTTCTCCAACTCCGCCAGCGGCGCTGACGCCACTTCCTCCCAGGAGGGAAAACGCCGCTTGAGATCCGCGAAGGCGCGCTGGGAGTTCACGTCGCTGGTGTTCTGGGAGAGGATGGTGTGCACCAGGCCGTCGAGCAGGGACGGGAAGCGGGGATCCCACTGGCGATCACCGTAACAGCCCATCAGCAGGCGGTCGACCTCGCGCACCTTGCGGCCTGCTTCGCATTCCATGATTCCATCAACGCTCCTCATCGCCGCTCCCACCCACCGCCCTTCCAACAAAACCGACGGGTTATCCTGCAGATATGAGATTAGCACGCGCCCTGCCCTTTTACCCCCCCTTGCCATCCAGCCGCTGCAGCTGGGGTTGTCGTCCTTGATCTACTTTCCCCCCCATCCCGAAGCAGATGCGCTTCCTGCCCTATTCGCACAGGGAGGATTTCTTCGCTTCATCACCCTTCTCTTTCGCCGCTCATTCCACCCATGCGCCTGTATGAAACGCAGCGGGATCCCCGCCCTGGCCATAGCGTAGCGAAATCCCCCCGTGTCTGCTTCAGCCGGACCCCCGGTCGATGCGGAAAAACAGGAGCTAACAGTTCTTAAGTAGCGAAATCCCCCCGTGTCTGCTTCAGCCGGACCCGGTGCATGTACTTGCGTCCTTCCTGACACTTATAGGATAAGTGAACGATTGCCTCATCGTCTTTAGCCTGTAAAACAACGCTTTTCCCTCCAAATGTGTTGTTGACAGATGATTTGACAAATAGGGCAGCCGACGGTGAAAATATATAAAATATATAGCCTCGTTCAATTGGATACGAAAAGGAGGACGCAAATTGCCAAGGCGCGATAAAAGAGCGGACATCGTCAACGCCGGGATAAGGGTGTTCTCCCGCAAGGGTTTTAACCGCTGTTCCGTCGAGGACATCCTGCAGGAAGCCCATGTGGCCAGGGCCACCTTCTACAGCTATTTCGACAGCAAGAAGGACCTCTTCGTGGAACTCATCGACACCATTCTCAACAACATGTTCGAGATCGCGGTGAGGGAGTTCGACGAGATGCCCAACACCCTCGAGGAACTCAAGGAGAAGACCAAAAACGCCTTCATCCAGCTCTATAACTTCTTCGCCGAGAACCTGGAATTCTCTGCCATCTATATCCAGGAGGTCATGGGCCTGAACAAGGAGATCGACTTCCGTATCGTGGAGTGGCAGGAGCGCGTGTCCGAACTCGTGAAAGTCCTCCTAAACCGCGGTATAGAGATGGGCATCTTCCGACCGGTAGACGTAGACGTGGTGGCGACCATGGTGGCGGGAGCGCCCCAGCACCTGGGCCTGCACCTCTTCCTTTATAAAAAAGAGGTGGACGTGCCTCGCGTGGCGGAGGCCATCGCGGATTACCTCATTTTCGGGCTGGCCGCCAGATAGCAACTGCCCAAACCCCTGGTGGCCGCTCTGGAAACGCTTCTTTAACGGATACGGCGTGAAACGCGTTGAATACCGGTCTTTCATCCCCTGCCACTGGCTCGACCATGGCATGAAAAGGGCAGATGTCACGGAAATGAGGCCACGGGGAAGCGAGCCGCGCCTTTCAGTAAAACATTTCTCAGGAAGGAAGCGCTAGTGGCGAAACCGAAAAACCTCATTTCACCTCATTATGCTATTCCCCGCTGTCATCCACCCATGGCATCCACCAGGTCTCCAAGGAAAGCATGTCGCGGCCAGTAAAGGTATTCGTGGCCGAGACGCCGTGGATCTACCGCGACGAAACCCCGCATCTATCGCCCTTCCATGGCCGTGTTGAGACTGCGACTCGGAAGTCAACCAAAAGGGTCAAGATCGGCGGCCGCCCCAGTGCGCGTAGAGGACGTTTCCCGGCTTCATCTCACTATTGCGGCTAAGCTCCTGTAGAATGTTGAGCCAGGAGGCTAGGCGCGGCTGATTGGCAGGAAAAGGGATTCCGCCACGAATCCACGGGCAGCAAAAGGCAAGACAGGCGGGAACGACGTTCAACGGAGAGGGAAATGGAAAACGAGGATTATTTCCGTATCGCCTGCATGAACGATGGCGAGGAAAAGGGCATCGCCGTGTATCTCGAGGACTGGGACGGCGACATCAAGGTCGCATGCGCTGGCGCACCGGTCATCGAGGCCTGGAGCCCGGTCTCGCTCCTGACCGGAGCGCCCGCGAGCGACCTCCTGGAATGCGAGACGGCAAGCGAGAACCTGGGGGGCGGTTGTTTCCTCGTCGCGCATGTCTTACGAGCGAAAAGCAGCCTGCGGCTTTCGGGATGTGCTATTTCGTACCGGCTTTACGGAGGCGCCAAGAGGGACGGCTACCGCTTCCTTCCCCATCTCTATCCTGAGCCGGGAATGGTGGCGCCCGACCAGGTCTTCCGCTCTCCCTGCCTTATCCTTGAGGGCGAGGCCGCAGCCCTGGCCCTGGTGCCGGACCTGGAGGCGCTGGCTGCCCTTAACATGGCGGGCATGCGGACCGCCATGGTCATGGAGGGAGACGCCATCTCCTATGGCATCATGGACCACCGCGTGAAGGGACACGTGTACTTCTCCGCCCGCCGGTTCCCCGGCTTTCCGCTCCGCAAGGGACAGGAAGCGCGGCTTGCCTATTTCCTTTTCGCCTCCACCAGAGGCGGTGCCGATCTTCATCGCCGCATCAACACCTTCCTCTGGGAACGCTACGGGAGGCCCCGCGCCCTCAAGCCCGGCCCCCAGGCCCTGCCCCTGGGGGAGCTGGCCTCACGCGCCGGAGAGTGGGCATTTCTCAATGAGGAAAACTGGGTAGAAATGGAAGTTAGCGGCAGGAAATGCGGTGGTGCCTACGCCTACAACATGAACTCCAAGCATCCTCCCCTGAGGAGGGACAAGCTCACCAACACCGCCTTTATCCGCCTCCCCGGCCTTTACGCCTGGATACTGCGCTTCGGGGCGGCGCATGTCACCAGCCACCCCCCACTTTACCGTCTCCTGCGCAGGACCCTCGGCTCGAATCCCGGCGCCTCCCCATCGGTGATCGAGTTTCAAAGCTGGTTCTGCAACCTGCGCTCGGCCTATGGGGCGGCCTGGCTGGCGCGGGAGCGCGGCGACCAGGAGCTGGCGCGCCGGGCGGCACTGGTGCGCGAGCTGGTTCTGGCCTCTCCGCGCCCGCACGGCCTCTTTCCCGCAGTTCTCTACCTGGTCGGAGAGCGCCAGGTGTGGCGGGAGGGCACGCGCGGGTTCACCGTGTTCGACCGCTACCATCTCGCGGACAGCTGCACCACCTCCTTCCACTTGCTGGAATGGCTACGGGACATCGAGGGAAGCGCGGGAAACGTGGCCGGGGCGGGAGGGAACGCCGCGCGTATCGCTGAGGATCCCGAAGCCCTTGCCGCCTGCCATGAGCAAGCGCGTGCTTTGATGGCACTGCAACTCCCCAGCGGCGCTTTTCCCGCCTGGGTCTCTTACAGGAGGGACAAGGCGGTGATCGACCCCTGCCTGGCCGAGAGCGCGGAGTCGGCGGCGGTGGTGATGTTCCTCGCCCTGCTGGCTTCCCTCACGGAGTGCGAAGAATATCTTGCCAGCGCGCGGGCGGGAGGTGACTTCCTCGCCAGAGAGGTGGTTGCTCCCAATATATGGTATGACTATGAGGCTTTCTTTTCCTGTTCTCCTAAGCCGGTAGGGTGGATCGACCCGCGCAGCGGCTGTCGTCCCGAGAACACCATGTGCATGTACTGGACGGCGGCGGCCTTTCTCCATCTCTACCGGGCCAGCGGCGAGGAAAAATACCTGGAAGCGGGCCGTCGAGCCCTCGACCGCCTGCTCGCCTACCACCAGGTATGGAGCCCCCCTTTCCTCTCCATCGACGCCTTCGGCGGGTTCGCCTCCCAGAACACCGACGCGGAGTGGAACGACGCCCGCCAGGGGCTCATCGCCCCCCTGCTCATCGATTACTACCATGCCACGGGGGAGCGCGAGCTCTTCGAGCGAGGGTCCGCGACCCTTCGCGCCTGCTTCACCACCATGTACCTGGGGAAGGAACCTTACGTGCCCCTGCGCCCCTCGGTGCGGGGCGCCATCGAGGAGAACTACGCCCATTTCGGCTACGACGTCCCACCCCCCGGCTACCTCATGCTGGACTGGGGGGCGGGTTCCTCTCTCTACGCGGCCGCCCGCATCCTTCCCGCCCACGGGGATGTCTATGTCGACATCCCGGCAGGATACGCCTTCGGCATCGACGGTTGCGCGGTGCG